>JAFGPJ010000260.1 GCA_016936275.1 Sedimentisphaerales bacterium | reverse complement strand
TGAATGATAGCGGGCATAATCATATCCTCCATGATTTTGTAACACGTCCTGCTATCAATATTTATCGTCAAATTACCCATTTTGAGATCAAATTTTCAATTTTGCAAAAGTTTAATCAGTAAGATAAAGAATAGTCTGTTTTGCAGCGGCAAATTCAGTCGAGAGAGGGATTACTTTTTATGGGTCCGGATATTTGCATCACAACATTAATTGAGAACAATGCATCCAGCCCCGGATTGTCTGCCGAGCATGGTTTATCGTTCTGGATTGAATATGATGATAGACATATTCTTTTCGATACTGGTCAGAGCGATTTGCTGGTTCAAAATGCAAAGGCACTAAATATCGACCTGGCTCAAGCCGATGCTATCGCACTCAGTCACGGCCACTATGACCATACAGGCGGTTTATCTGCAGTGCTTAACATTGCTCCGAATGCTCCGCTGTACCTACACCCGGCGGCAATAGAGCCGAAGTTCAGCCGAAGCGATCACAAGTCGTACTCGATTGGTATGCCGGACTCAGCTAAAAAAGCTATTCATAGCCGGCAGGTCATTTGGACGGAACCTACAACGAGTGTGTTTGACGGAGTCGGCCTAACCGGCCGGATACCACGAACCAATAGCTATGAAGATACCGGTGGACAGTTTTTCCTCGATGAAGAAGGTATCAAACCAGACCAACTGTTGGACGATCAGGCGTTGTTTATCGAATCGTCGAAAGGCCTGGTCATTATTTTGGGATGTGCCCACGCGGGAGTCGTGAATACGCTGCAACAGATTTCGAATATAAAACCGGGAAAAGATTTTTATGCTGTAATGGGTGGGATGCATCTTATCAATGCCGGTCCGGAGCGAATTGAAAGGACAATAACTGCTTTTCGGGAATATGACCTGCAGCAAATGGGTCCGGCCCATTGCACGGGCGGTAATGCTGTCGAAAGAATTAGAAGCGCTTTTCCCGAGCGGTGTTTTGATTGTTCTGCGGGCGTACGGATACGGTTTTAATAAAAAGAAAATGAGGCCGAAGAAGTGGATAATATCGACGAAATAGCCGAGAAACTACAAAATGCTTTGTTCGCGGGCTACTCAAAGCGTCTTAAAGAAGAGCTTTTCAATACCGCAAATGCCGGCGCGATGGAAAATCCGGACAGCCATGTTCGTATAACGGGTGTTTGTGGAGACACGATAGAGATGTTTCTTGGAATCCGTGACGAAAAAATAGATGATGTGAAATTCCTCACCGACGGCTGTGGATTTACCGTTGCATGCGCCAATTATGTTGCGAGAACGGCTAAGGGGAAATCGATTGAAGAAGCGTTTGGTATAGAGCAGGATGAAGTTGACCGGTATTTTGAAGGATTGCCGGAGGAGCATAAGCATTGTGCGAAGCTGGCTGTTATTACGCTCCGGGCCTTATTGGAGAAGTATCGCAGTAAACCGAATCCAGCGAAGCCTTCTAATGCGAACAACGGAAAATAAACGCTGCGGTTGACGGTCGGTGCTGTATCTGCTATCCTTAGATTTTTATAGAGACATTTGATATGCCGAGACCAAGACATTGCAGATGGGTGGCGCAATTGCCACAGGCGAACTACTACAAACCCAGGGGTATTCCTCTGTCGGTTCTGGAAGAGGTCACTTTAACAGTCGATGAGTTTGAAGCGATTCGCCTGACGGACCTGGAGGGGCTTTATCAGGCCGATGCTGCGGAAAAAATGAATATTTCCCGCCAAACTTTGGGTAGGATCGTCGAATCCGCCCACAAAAAGATCGCCGATGCACTGGTTCATGGAAAAGCTTTGCTAATAGAAGGAGGTCCGATTCAAATCATCACGGATGCTTCTGAGGATGCTCAAGGGCGCCGGTTTCGACGTGGCTGTGGAGGCCGAAGGCGAAGACAAGGGCAATTCAATAGAACAAGAGGACAAAAAGGTTGATTTAAATTTATTACGAGTTTGTCCCGAATGCGACCAAAAGAGTGTCTAAAAGTAAAAGAGCCTAAAGTGGCTAAAGTTTACAATAATGCTGACATACTTTAACTCATCCTCTTTATTTTTTGGCTATCGCTTCCAGACCGTGTTCGGTCATCAATTCGACATCGGACATGATTTCTTTCGCTTCGCCGTCGGCGATGATCCGGCCCTTGTCGAGCAAAACAGCACGCTCGGCAATAGAAGCGGCAAAATTCATATTGCAGGTAGCGATAATCAACGTCTGGGACAGGGAGCGGAGCAGCATCATCAGGTTGTTGCGGTTTCGCGGGTCGAGACTGCCATCCGGCTCGTCGAGTGTGATTATCCTGGGACTCATCGCCAGTATGGTTGCTACAGCGGCGGCACGTTTCTGCCCGGCCGAGAGATGATGAGGGGCCTTGTCTGCCATTTGAGCTAAGCCAACAGTAGCAAGCGCCTCGGCTACGCGTGCTTTGACCTGTTCCGGGCTGAGTCCCATATTGAGCGGGCCGAATGCCACATCGTCGAACAATGTCGGCATGAATAACTGATCGTCGGGATTCTCGAGACAGCAGCCAAGCCTGGTGCGGATTTTTTTCAGGTTCTTATTATTGATCTCAAGACCATCTACTAATACTTTTCCCGTGCCTCTGGCGAAGCCTGCCATGACAAGGAGCAAAGTTGACTTGCCGGCTCCGTTGGGACCGATTAGAGCTACTTTCCGGCCGTGCTCGACACTAAGGCTTATGTCACTCAGAGCAGCAGTGCCGTCCGGATATCCGTATGTGAAATTTTTTATTTCAATCGCTTTGTGCATTGTTTTTACTGCAAGACCGGTTTTACGAGAAAATACAGTCCCGATATGAAAGCTGCTGCTGTCAGGACAAAGATTAAATCGCAGCGGCGAACTTGTAGTTTCGAGATTGTGTGCCAATTACCATCAAAGCCGCGGGCCTGCATGGCGGTGCTGATATGCTCTGCGGTGTCGATGCTGCGGATAAACAGCGAGCCGAGCATGGATGCCGCGGTTCTCAGCTCTGTTTTGAATCCGAGATTTCTGAGTTTTCTACCCGCCCTGGCCCGCAGGATATGATGCGCCCGGTCGATTAATACGAAGATATATCGGTACAGAAATCCAAGCTGGATAATCAGCAGCCTGGGCAGGCCGAGCTTTTGCAGGCCGGCGAGCAAATCGCTGAACCGAGTGGTCGATACCAGTCCGATCAGAGCCAGCATGGTAACGACGAACTTTCCAAGTATGACAAAACAGCGTATCCATCCGAGCGAGCTTTGCCATGAAAATGGCCCGAAGCTGACGGCCACGGGCGTTCTGTCGTACAAAGGGCAGCTCAGAGCCAGCACCAGTACGAATGGGCTGACCAGCAGGATTTGCTTGAAGACGAACTTTAGCGGAATCCCGGCCCAGACTAAAAGTGCAAACGGCCCGATTGCGTAACAGACCAGGATGCTCAACGAGCTTCGCGGCAGGGAAATAACCACGGCGGTAAAAACGAGCACGACCAGAAACTTGACCCTGCTGTCAAGCCGGTGGATTGCGGAGTCCTGATAAGCGAATTTGTCGATGTATGCGTGGTGCATGTTCTGTATCTTGCTTTTCGCGTCTTCAGCGCGATATGATTATAATGCCTGTTTTCTTCTGAGCATCCACGCTGTCAACCAGATGACCACCATGGTTACTACCGAACCGAAGATGCCTGCGAAGCTGGTCCAGCCTGCCCCGGTATTGGCTTGTTCGCCGGTGATATCTCCATGTTTCGAGGCTCGCACGGAATAATCGGGCATCAACGAATACTTTGACTGCAAATCGTCCACTGCAGTAATTCTGGTGTCAGGGTTGGACACGATAGTTTGGAACTCAGGCTGGTCCGGTCTTTCGGCGTAGCTCCATTCGAGACCGTCGGGAAGGTCGGATGCGAGCAGAGACAATCCCGCGCCGGTGAGCACGGCAAGGAGCAACAATGTGGCGAGTACTGCGTTTTTGCTCAGCCTGACCGTCCCCGGCAGAGAATCGGCCACGATGTCGGGTCTGAGTTGTTGTAGATACGCCAGGACCGCCACGGTGACAAGGCCTTCGATGAATCCAACCAGGAAATGAACGCCAATCATCGTTATTAGAAACGTTGACAGCGGAATCGCCAGGACGCCTGACAATGCCGCCTGGACCGCCACGAGAATCGCGCTGGTTTCGGTCGCAATCACGCATGAAAGCATCGCCCCGATGTACACTTTTAAGCTGCTGAACCTGCCGTTTGTGATAGTTCTGTACAAAAAGTAGCCCAGGTAGCTCGGTACCAGAGCTATATTAATGATGTTGCACCCGAGAGCCAGCAGGCCGCCGTCCTGGAAGATTAGACATTGCACGATCACCACCGAAGATATAACTATCGCCGCCAGATGCGGGCCGAGTATAATTGCAAGAAGCACCGCCCCGATTAAATGTCCGCTTGTGCCGGGCATCGCCGGAAGCTGAAAATTGACCATCTGGGCGGCAAAAACGAAAGCTCCAAGGATTCCCATCAGAGCGAGCTTATCGGCGGCGATTACCTGTCTTACCTTTCTACAGATAAGGCCCAGACCGCCGCCTGCGATGGCCAGCGCTCCGGTAGCGACCGGAATCGAAAGCAGTTCATTAGCCATGTGCATAGAAGGAATCCTATGATATCTTATCGTTCATTTTTTTATAACAAGTCTAACAGACCATTACAGCCTGCGCATAAAACTACCAAATTCGTGTTATCGCGTCAAGGGAATAATTTAAAGCTGGGAATTGTGAACGGTAAGGATGTAATTTAATAACAAATTTTGCTTGACGAGTCATCTTAGATTGTTAGAATTTCCATTATAGGAGGATTGAAGTGTAATAATGATATAGTCGGTGCTAATAAACAAATATGGCTTGCTTATCACAAAAACGTGTGAATTTGCATAAAAAAGCATCGTTTGCGATTTTCGTCTTATATCTTGTTGTTACTACTTCAGTTGATCTATTCCACTCTGAAGATTGTGTATTTAAAACACGGCATACAAGCGACACAGATTGTATATTCTCTAACGATCCATGCCCGGCATGTACGTTTTTAGCGGGTCATAATTCGACGGGAGCGAGTCACAATCCTGCGTTGCTTAATGCTGAATATCTTTTCATCTCTCAATTCTTGCCCCGTTTGGAAGCTGTTCATCGCTGCGAGTGGGCATGTTCGATCGCCTCTCGGGCTCCACCTGCGACTGCCATTTCTTAAGGCGGCAGGTAGAGTATTGATACTCCGCTACCGCTGCCATATCGAGTTTTAGAAACGCTGTATTCGTCATAGTATGGCGTTGCTAAAAAATCCGAAATCAGAAAGCTGTGAAGTATTGCGGCTGACAAATCGTAGTAGTCGGGAGATATGGATATGTATGTCAAAAAGACAATTTGTGTGCTTTTCCTTTTCGCTATTGAAGTTATGTCGAATGTGGCTCTCGCTCAGAACAAAAATACCAATGATGCCGAGCTTGAAGAGTTGAAGAAGCAGGTCGCTGAGTTGCAACGGCAAATGCAGGAAATGAAAGGAGAGCACGAAGGTGAAATCCAGGCCATAAAAAAGCAGATCGGCCAGGAGAAGCAAGGAGATGAGACTAAAAACCTCGATGAGCAGGCTGATTTACTGCGACAACTGGCGCTGGAAGCTGCCGGTGGGAAAGTTGAGGAGCAAAAAGAACCTGCTGAGCAGACGAAATTCGAATTTAAAGGTCTGAATCTGAGAAAACTCAACCCGGAGGTTAGTGTTTCCGGCGATATGGCGGCATCATTCACAAATCAGGATGATGTCAGAAAAACCACGGATGTGAATTTACGTTCGTGGGAGCTGAACGTCCAGTCCTATCTGGATCCGTTCTCGAAATTCAAATCGACCATCCCCGTCGATGCCGAAGGAAACATCGAGGTCGAAGAGATGTATTTCACCCGCTACAATGCCTTTGGTGATATCAATCTTGATCTCGGTAAATTCCGTCAGCAGTTCGGCGTCATCAATCGCTGGCACGGTGATGCACTCGACCAGATCAACTATCCCCTACCGATTCAATACATTTTCGGTGATGATGGACTTGCTCAAACCGGCATGTCGGCTGATCTGCCGCTTCCTGAGATGGGTGACGCTACCCAAATACTCACTGTCCAGGTTACAAACTCTGAAAACGACCATCTGTTCGGTGGCGAAACCATGGGCAATCCGTCGATGCTGTTCCACTTCAAAAACTTTCGTGACCTTGATAAAAGCTCGTATTTTGAGTTTGGTTTTTCGGGTTTATTCGGCTTCAATGACACATGGGAAGTTGCTTCCGGTGGTGGTACTCAGCAAATTGAGGATGCTCTTGGCACGCAGGTATTTGGTGCTGATTTTACGTATGTTTGGGAACCTGTTCAGACAGCCATGTTTCGCAATCTGGAATGGCGAAGTGAGCTGTACTTTCTAAATCGAGATATCTACGCACCTGACGGCTCCGGAAGAGACAGCCTCGATTCATGGGGCGCTTTCAGCTATGTGCAGACGAAGGTCGATTATAATGTCTATCTGGGCATACGTGGCGATTATTACAATGCGGATTCCAGGGTCTATGCCAATGCTTATCCGGACACTATCAACCCATTTGCCTACACTGCCAGCGATGCGTTCGTATATCAGATTTCACCTTACGTGACGATATGGCAGAGTGAATATGTACGTTTTCACGTAGAGTACAATTATACAGATGGCCATACTATTCGGGAACCGGGCCACACAGTAGGTTTACAGGCAGTATTTGCCGCCGGTCCACACAAACATGAACGCTATTAAGAAATAATTGGAGGCGAATATTATGATTAGACGAACTTTTTTCACATTAACAATAACCGCGTTTTTCGCTTCGGTGTTATGTCTGAATAATACCGATGCTGCCAGAGAGCGAACACGATCACGCACTCGCGCGAGGGGGCGCCTAAAGGTTGTTGCCACGCTTCCGGATTATGGTGATTTTGTGAAGGCGATAGGAGGAGACCTGGTAGAAGTCGAGACTATTGTTCAGGGCCGTCAGGACCCGCATCATGTTCGGCCGAAACCGTCGTTTCACCGCATTCTAAGCAAGGCCGACGTGCTGATAGCGACCGGCTTAGACCTTGAGATGTGGCTTCCGACTGTAATCGACAGAGCCGGCAACAAGAACATCCGCAGTGGCGAGAAAGGATTTGTAGCAGTTTCCCACGATATGGTGCTTGTCGAAAAACCTGAAAATCCGAACCAGATTATGGGTGACGTTCATGTTGAAGGTAACCCGCACTTCACGTGCAGCCCGCTTTGCATGAGAAAGGTTGCTGAGAACATCACCATAGGCCTGACCAAAAATGACCCGGAAAACAAGGCATTCTACGAGGCAAATCTAAAGAGACTACAGACAAAAATTGATACCAGACTATTCGGCGAAGAACTTGTGAAATTGCTTGGTGGCGATGTTCTATGTCGGTTAGCCCAACAGAACAAGCTGATTGAATTCCTTAACGAGAACAAACTGGGTGGAACACCCCTGATCGATAAGCTTGGTGGCTGGATGAAGCAGTTGATGCCTTTACGCGGTAAACAGGTGGTGGTTTATCACAAGAACTGGTCATATTTTGTCGATCTTTTCGGGATTCAGGTGCCTGCCACCATCGAGCCCAAGCCTGGTATCCCACCGTCAGCCAAAGATATCGTCACACTGACAGAACGGATGAAAAAAGCTGACATCCGAATTGTTTTTGCAGCTAACTATTTCGATCAGAAAAGGGTGCGCTCCGTTGGAGAAAGTGTTGGCGCCGAAGTTGTTATCGTGCCGCTGTTTGTAAACGGCAGCAGTGAAGCAACAGACTACTTCTCACTGGTCGATATCTGGGTTAACGGTCTATTGAGTGCTGCCAAGAAAAAAGGATTGGTCGAATAACGAAAGACCTGTAAAGCCTGTGAAGATTAATCCAGAGCTGTCAGGACTGACTGTTTTTAACGGTAACGTCAACATCAGAGGATCATAATATGCTAAATAATGCGGCAGTGAACTTCTTCCTTATGCAATTATTGCTGATTGCTGTTGTACTTATTCTACATACATATATTGGACTCCATGTGATCAGAAGGACGTTGATCTTTTCTGATTTGGCCCTTGATCAGCTTGCGGCGTTTGGAATCCTGTTATGTATCGTCATCAACAGTAATGAAGAAACAGGCAATCTTGTTCGATTAAACGATCCGATCACTTACATATACGCATTGGGTGCAGTAACCTTTGGCGCTTTTTTACTGGCGGTGATTAAACCAAAGTCGAAAAATATACCCCGGGAGGCGGTTATTGGGATAACGTTCGCTATTTCTCTTTTGGCATGCTTTGCCATCACTGATCCGGTCAATGGCGGCGGTATGCTTTTCGATGCGACGCTCAAGGGTGACCTCGATTTTGTTACGTGGGGATTGGTTAAAGTTACGGTCATTGTGTATTTGCTGCTGCTTGTTTTTCATTATATCTTTCGAAAGAAGTTCATTGCCCTGGCCGTGAATCCTGAGACCGTAAAGAACACCTGGTTATGGGAGTTTCTGTTCTTTTTGACTCAGGGCATTATCACGATTCTAATCGTACCGGTTGCTGGTGTCTTTCTGGCTTACGTGTTTCTGATGCTGCCTGCGGCGATAGCGACAATGTTCAAAAAAGGATGGAAATCCGCCCTTTTGCTTGGCTGGTCCCTGGGTTTTATTGCGTGTGCTCTCGGTTTGTTTGCCTCGTACAATATGTGGGATTTAAGATTCTTTGACAATTGGCCATATTCTTCGACGTTGGTCGTCTTCATGGGAGTGTTTTTCCTAACGGCATTGTTGATTCGCTGTATAAAGCCGTTGAAAACCAATAACACAATCAAAGGAACTTGCTGATGACTATAGATTTTCAGTTAATATATGAAGAGATCTATGTTGCCGTCTTTTTATGCCTTATGATAGGTACGATTATGGGCTATCTCGGCACACACGTGCTCAAAAGAGGGATTGTATTTATTGACATTTCGCTGGCGCAATTCGCCGCAATCGGCGCTGTTCTGGCAGGGCATGTCTTTTATGATCACGGTCACAGCCACGGTCACGGTCATGAATATGAGCCGCTTGCTTACTTCTGCTCAATCAGTGCCGTAATTCTCGTTGCTATTTTCTATTCTGTGGTCCATAAATACAAAAAGAATATTTCCCTCGAAGCGATTATCGGCGTTACCTATGCTATTGGTTTCGCTACTGCCGTTTTTATTATTAGCGTTTGTGGATCGCAGGAGCTGCACGCCGAAAGCTTCGCCGGTAATTTGAATGCTATTATGGGCTTTGGGAGTATTGCGCCGTGCATGATGGCTTATGGAGTTGTCGCGATTTGCGCACTACTGTTTCACAAGCCGCTTACTCGGATTTCGGATAATTACGATTCTAAAAAGGAAGGTATCTACGTCATTTTTTGGGATATTCTTTTTTACACTATGATGGGTGTTGCCATATCGTATTCGATTGTTCATATAGGCGTGGTGATGGTTTTCGTTTACCTGGTTATACCTGCAGTTACAGCAAGCCTGTTTACCGATAAGTTGTCATTCCAGATGCCGATTATTATTCTTGCCGTTGCAGTTGCATCGATAATCGGGCTTTCCGTACCTTATATCGCTTATGATAGTTGGGAGCTTGAATTGTCAACAGGCCCGCATGTCGGGTTGATATTGGGTCTTATTTTAATTGTTGCTGTATTAGTTAAGGTTGTAGCCAGCCACATCATTCGCTCAAAAGGATAATGCCGGCTTTGACTCCCATCTCTAAATTTTTAATGTCGTTATACGCCGGATTTCGAAAAGGTCGCTTTCCTTCATATTGCCGCACTCTCGTGAAAGCTTCTCTAATTCCTCCGGTTTCGGTGCATCTATATGCCTCAGATAAGTCGGACGTGGCTGAAAGATTAGAACAGGTCCCGTACCATCTTTGCGGTGTATACAGACCTGGATGAGATCCATGCAGGCAACTTCCGCCAGACGAAGGTCGAGCCTGCCGATGGTGTTGCCGGTGCCGATTACCAGGCCATCGGCCATGCAGGAATATGGCGTCTTGATTGGAACGTAGCAAATAATGTCAAGCTCGTGCAAACCCCATTTCGTATCTAATTCGCGCAGGGCCGCCTGACCGATGCGCCATCCGAGAACGTTCCAGGGACCGACATGGCCGTGCATATGTTTAATCTCACTCCACCAGTCTTCAGGCTCCTGGCCTCTATTGTAAGAATTATCACCTCCCACAGCACCGACGAAATGGTGGTCCTCATCTGATGAACCGAAGACGTGGCCGGGGTAAGTTAAGGCGCCGACCCCAAGGCCACAGATAATGACAGTGACCAAAATTATTAGAGCACTTTTCATTATTTTATTCCTTTCCTATTAATTGTTACCCGGCATAAATTCTATCTATATCTGCTCAACGACTCTCGAAAGAACCAATCTGGTGACCGTTTGCAAGACGCATCCGAACGATTACGCCCTGCCGGGTCTGCGGATTGTACCAGGTGTTTGTCGGCACGGGATAATTGAACTCTCTCATTCGGTCCGAATCAAATCTCGGCCCCTCGCTGTAGAGGACCCAGCTTACCGGCGATTCTTTTGGATCCGAATAATCCCGACCTTCATCCTTTTCGTTGTCGGGAAAACCGTCGGGAATCCACAGATACGCTCCATTTTGAACAACAACAGTTCTATTGTAGATGAGTGTACCCACCGTTCTGTACTTATATGTGTATCCTCGATTGAATCGGTCTTCTATGCCGGCGGCCATGAAGGAGTCCTCTTTGGGGGCCGGCAGGAACTTACTCTCGACCAGTTCACAGGGAAGCTGATAAAAGTGGCCCCCGAGCATACAATCGACCCGGGTCGGCGGATATTTGCTGTCATTGTCAAATGAGTAGACTTCCAGCGCCATCCCGATCTCGCGCAATTCAGCATTGACCGTTAGCACTTTTGCCTGGAGGCGCGCCCGCCCTGTCATGGGTAGCAAAATCCCCAGCAGCAGAGCAATTATTGCTGTTACCACCAGCATCTCTATCAATGTAAAGGCACGTTTCAAAATTGGTAATCCCTATATTATATCACGTCTTATTTGAGCCAGTCTTCCAGCAGCTTGTTGATGTCATCATAGTCCACAATTCCATCCAGGTCGAGGTCGCCGGGCTTGTCCGCTCGACGGTGTTCGCGATCGGCCAGCATGGAACCGTTACCATCGTAATTCATCACGTACAGCCTGTAACCGTCGGTTAGGTTCGGGCTTTCCTGATCCAGAATCCCGATAATATCAAAAGGTTCGTTCAGATTGTTAGAGCCGGCGTAAATACCGTTGCCGCGTCCCAGCTTTACATCGAGCGTCTTAATGCCGTCGGTAATTATCAGCTCGCCGTTTGGCCCCCAGTCATTCGCATCTGTGAAATAAACATCTTCGATCTTTATCAGCCGGGCCTGATAACGCTCACCGCCGGTCTGCCTGGTCGGATCGAAAATGAAATTGTCATTGTCATCCTTCAAATCGTCCAGTGTAACAGCTTCCGGACGAGGCAGTCCGACGCCCTGCTCCAATAGTTCGATTGTAAAATTGTGGTCCGGATTCTTGTTGTGCTGCTCGTTAACATTTAATTTGCCGTTGTATGACAGATAATAACCCGTAACTCGAATCCTGTCTCCGGGACTGAACTGCGCAGCGTTCAAGCGGCCGAGTTCGGCTGCGAATTCTGCGTTGGTGTACCCACCATCCAGAGCGACCCAGGGCAGGTTGTTGTAAAGCTGTCCCATCCACACGGCTGTGCCTGCGTGGTCGTCACCCTCGCCCTGGAAAAATATCTGCCACTGCCCGCTTATGTTGTAAAGCTGTGTGACCGTGTCATCCGGCGTCGGGTCCAGCATATCTGCGGGATTATGCAGCAAAATCCCTTCGAGAATGACCTTCTCAGTAGCATTATACTTCTGCTCGCCGGAAGCATTTACCGCCTGTAATTCCGAGTGGGTCACGCTTGCTACTGTAGGAGCTGCTTGCACTGCAGCGACAAGCGGCAAACTCATAATGGCAGCTACAACAATAAACCTCCTCACGATTTTTACCTCCGGATAAAATTATTGAAAATTATATATTCGGTACATAAACCGTTGTTCATGCGCATAAAAATATTAAATTCGTGTTACCGGGTCAAGAGATTTATTGACAAAAAGAAAAAATTCTTTAAAATATTGTTTCGATAAAGAAATGACTATTTTAATTTTAGGAGATTGTATGACGTCGCCAGAAAAAGTCCTGATAATCGAGTTGGACGAAAATCCCGAAAACCAAAGACTCCTTGCCGGTGAGCCGCAGACATGCGGCATGCGTTCAGGCAAGGTCTATTTAGCACCTGGCAAGTCCTGTGGTCAGCATAGCACAAAAGACCGCGAGGAGCTGCTGGTTTTCCTTTCCGGCTCCGGCGAGCTGTTAATCGGCAAAAATGACCGCTACCAGGTCGGACAGGGTAAAGTCGCCTACATCGCCCCACAGACAGCCCATGATGTAAGCAATACCGGGGATGAACCGCTGGTTTACGTCTATTGTGTTGCTCCCGCGGCCGCCGAAAAGAGCGAAAAAAGTTAAGAATTTTCAAGAAAACACTTGCAAAAATTGCGAAAGCGCGTATAATCGTTGATGAACTTATAGTCCTTTTCTTCTAAATATGTCTTGGTTTTGGTGAGACAGTAGATTTTTTTATAAGTTTGCAGTTCATATTCTAAATGATAAGCTGTCTCACAAAGGCTGGAGTTTTCAGGCTTCAGCCTTTTTTCTTTGTGTGCCCGGCAGGGCACACTTGCTTGGATGTGCAAGTCCTCTACAAGCCCGGTAGCGGGAATTGTTAGCCGGACGGCAAGGGCT
>JAFGPJ010000259.1 GCA_016936275.1 Sedimentisphaerales bacterium | reverse complement strand
GCCCTTGGAGTCGACTTCGACATTTGGCCACCGGTGTTGGAATAGACCTCGGTATCCAGAACCAACAAATTCACATCCACTCCGCTTGCCAGTACGTGGTCGAGCCCGCCGTATCCGATATCATAAGCCCAACCATCTCCTCCCAGTCCCCAGACGGACTTACGAACCAAATAATCCGCCAGGTCCTGCAGATACCCACACTCGGGGCATTTGCTCGCATCAAGCTGCTTCCTTAGCTCTTCAATGCGAGCACGCTGCTCTTCAATCGCTTCTTGTGCCGGATCATTGGCCAGCGTCGCCTCTCGTATCTGCCCGGCAAGCTCCTTTTTGACACAGCCTTTCTCGGCAACTTTCTCTAAAAGCCACAATGCCCGTTCGGTGAACTTATTAACCGTCAGTCGCATCCCCATCGCGAACTCGGCCGCATCTTCAAACAGACTGTTGCTCCAGGTTGGCCCCCTGCCGTCGGAGCGCGTCGTATATGGCGTAGTTGGAAGATTGCCGCCGTAAATTGACGAACAGCCAGTCGCGTTTCCAATAAACGCCCTGTCACCGAATAACTGCGTCATCAGCTTGACATACGGCGTCTCGCCGCAGCCGGCACAGGCTCCGGAATACTCGAACAACGGCTCAATCAACTGGCTGCCTTTAACGCTTGCCGCTTTGAAGAGTTTCGGATCGGTATTCGGAATCGCGAGGAAGTATGCATAGTTGTCTCGCTCGGCTTCTCTTAACGGTTCCTGCAGCGACATGTTAATCGCCTTTCGTCCCGTGGGTTTTTTATCCTTGTCCTTTTCCTGTGCCGGGCAGGTCTGCACACATGCTCCGCAGCCTGTGCAGTCTTCCGGAGCCACCTGAACGGTGAACTTCATCCCAGCAAAATCCTTTCCCTTTGCATCGGCGCTTTTGAATGTCTTGGGAGCATCCTTAACGTACTTCGGATCATAGGCCTTTATCCGAATTGCTGCGTGCGGGCAGACAAACGAGCATGTCCCGCACTGTATACAGACATCCGGCTCCCACACCGGGATATTCACGGCGACGTTGCGTTTTTCGTATTTCGTGGTGCCCGTTGGGAATTTGCCGTCGTCCGGCATCTTGCTGACCGGCAGCTTATCACCATGGAACCCCATCAGTTCGGCGGTTACCTCTTTGACAAACTGTGGAGCATCATCAGGCACTATCTGCCGCATCTTTATCTTACTGGTGGCCTTGTTGGGGACCTTCACCTCGTAGATTTTATCCAGCGCCGCATCTACGGCCGCATTGTTCATATCGACAACCTTCTGACCCTTTTTCCCATACGTCTTTTGGATCGCATCCTTTATCGCTCCAACTGCCGTTTCAATTGGAATAATTTTGCTGATCTTGAAAAACGCCGTCTGCATAATCACGTTGATTCTGGCACCAAGTCCAAGTTCCTGGGCAATCCCGATAGCATCGATAATGTAGAATTTCAGCTTCTTATCAATAATCTGTTTTTGGACTTCCTGCGGCAGTGTATCCCAGACTTCATCCGGCCCGTGGCTACTGGTCAGCAGGAATTCACCGCCCTGCCGAGCCGGTGTGAGCATGTCGAACTGTTCGAGAAACGCCGGGTTGTGGCATGCAACAAAATTGGCCTTATTTATCAGGTAAGGCTTTCGAATCAGTTTCTTTCCAAACCTCAGGTGTGAGACCGTCACGGCGCCGGCTTTCTTCGAATCATACACAAAGTACCCTTGTGCATAATTGTCCGTCCGCTCACCGATGATTCTGATCGAGTTATGATTCGCACCAACTGTTCCGTCCGAGCCCAGACCATAGAATAAACCCGAGAATCCTTCGTCAGTAACGTCAAAAGACTCATCCACATCAAGGCTCGTATCAGTAACGTCATCGATGATACCAACAGTGAATTTGTTCTTCGGTTTAGCTGCATCAAGATTGTCAAAAACGGCCTTTACCATTGCCGGCGTGAAATCCTTCGATCCGAGACCATATCGACCACCGATAATTACCGGATAATCCTTGAAAGGGGTCTGACCGTCAGCCATTGCTTCTCCAACGGCCGTTCGTATATTTAAGTATAATGGCTCGCCGATGGTTCCCGGCTCCTTTGTCCGGTCGAGAACGGCAATCTTTGTCGTAGTTTTCGGCAGCGCTGCAATAAAATCTCCTATGTTAAACGGCTGGAACAGCCGTACTTTCACAACACCTACCTTTTCTCCATTTGCTGCTAAATACTCGATGGTCTCATGGGCTGTATCCGCCGCCGAGCCCATTATAACAATTACTTTATCCGCATCTTTGGCTCCAACGTAATCGAACAGGTGATACTGCCGCCCAACAATCTTCGCGAACTTATCCATCGCCTCCTGAACGATCTGAGGAGTTGCCAGGTAGTACTTGTTTACTGTCTCTCTGCCCTGGAAATAGACGTCAGGATTTTGAGCCGTGCCGCTAATCATCGGCCTGTCCGGCGTCAGAGCTCTCGCCTTATGCCGGGCAACGAACTTCTCGTCGATCATCGCACGCATATCATCAAATGTTAATTCTTCGACCTTTTGTAATTCGTGGCTGTTCCTGAAACCGTCGAAAAAGTGCAGGAAAGGAACACTCGACGCCAGCGTTGCCTGCTGAGCGATTAGCGCCATATCCATGACTTCCTGGATGTTGCCGGAACACAGCATAGCAAAACCGGTCTCGCGACAGGTCATCACATCGGAATGGTCGCCGAAGATCGACAACGCCTGACATGCTATCGATCGAGCTGAGATATGAAAGACGGTTGGCAGTAGCTCTCCAGCAATTTTATACATGCTGGGAATCATCAGTAAAAGACCCTGTGAAGCCGTAAATGTCGTAGTCAGTGCCCCGGTAGCAAGTGCACCATGCACTGCGGCGGCGGCTCCTCCTTCCGATTGCATCTCCGTTACCGAAGGGATCGTACCCCATATATTAGCTTCGCCTTTTGCAGTTCTTGCATCGGCAAGCTCCCCCATTGGGGAGCTTGGAGTAATTGGATATATAGCAATTACTTCATTCGTCGCGTGCGCCACATATGCCGCCGCCGTATTACCGTCGATAGTAACCATTTTACGCTTCATGACTTCTCCACTTTTCTTAAAGTTCTAACTAATAATCACTTATATTAACATGCCCCTTATCATTTGATCCGTAAATCACTCTCCGGACATCGATGTAACCTTATGCTCACAGGCAAAAAAACGACCCGCAACAACCTTCATGCGGTATTCGGGGCACCCGAAAGCACACTTATACAATCTTTTGCTTAATTAAGCAATATAAAATTTGCAGAATTGAGAATTGTGAAAATGAGGAAGAATTGTGCTACTCCCGGAATGAGTATAAAAAATCTCGTCTTGCAGGAGACGAGATGCGAAAACTTTTTTCGCCGCTACAGCAGCCGCCCGTAGTTCGGCAAAGATTAAAAGCAGTATTTTATTACATGTACGTCAGGCTTGGAGATTAAAAAGCTCCCCAATCCTGCTTCCCCGGAACGTAATAGCTCGGGCAAACAAAGCGGAACATATTCGCAATCTTCCGCACTTTATCCAGTCTGGCCTGGTCTTCGGCCTCTATTGCAGCCAAATGACCGCCAAAAATTTCCGTGAAGTATTGATGGGCAGCTTGGTGTTTTTCCTCTTCCGTATCGAACAGACCACGAATTTTGCCCAGCTCACCGGCATCCAGCCAGAAGCCGCCACAGCCCGGACATTCATCGACCTCGACTTCATTCTTGACGCTGAAGAAGTGTCTCATCAAGACAATACCGTCACATTTCGGGCAATTGAATCTCTTCGCGCGGTCGACTATGATGCTCTCGTCACGTTCGATATCCAATAATTGCTCACCGGCAGATTCGTGCGGCTCATCGAATTTCTGAAGTTCAAAATTATCAAACCAGATGCCGCCACAACCACGCTGGCACACGTCAACCGTAATATCTCCCACGGTCATTTGCTCTAATACATTTCCGCAAGCAGGACAGTTCATAATTTTGCATCCTTAAAAGGGTTCACAATACATTATCATAAGTCTGATATGTATCGGCAGAAAACCTACTGCTCAAAACCAAAAAATTCGAGCCATTTTTCGGTTTCGCCCTCGTTCAAGCCCTGCCTTTTCTCTGTAGGCTCTTTTATCGGTCTTTTCCGGCTTAATTGCTTCTGGACATCATTCCAGAAAACGTCCGATTTTATTGAGGTCGCTTTTCTCTTACGCGCCGCCGACCGTAATCTCCTGTCGCTGCTTACGATTGTCAATCCTTTTGGTGCCGTGCTCGCACTTATCTTGTCCTCGATGACCGTGTCGGTATCGGTCCCCAATCCGGCAAAAGAGACCTCAAGATTGCGTATGTTATCGAATCCGCTTTTATCCGGAGGCCCCGTACCGTCGAAAATAATCTCACCCTTCTCAGACGTCAGCGTAAAGTACCTGCTCAAAATCCTGCACAAACCAAGATCACTGATCGCCCCGGAATCTTCCTCTAATTTTACAATTGTGTGCAACAGATTATGACCGTCAATAATGAACATAGACTATAGTCCTTATATTTAAAGTGGTCTGTGGATTTTTAGCCACGAAACGTTCACCAAGAGGTTCTCAAGCTTCGAATCTAATTTCGCCGCCTACTATGGTTTTTTCCGCTTTGCCTTTGACAGTCCAGCCGTGATAGGGGCAGTTTCGGCTCTTGGAGTGGAATGTGTTTACGTCAATCTTGTACTCGGCTTTCGGATCAATAATAGTTACGTCAGCCTGTTTGCCTTTGCTGAGTGTGCCTTTGTCAACTCCGATTATCTTCGCGGGTTTTTCCGCCATTAGTCGAATCAGGCCCGGCCAGTCCAGGATACCCGGCTCAATCAGTGCTTTGACGTAAAGTGCCAGGGCACATTCCAAAGATGCTATGCCGAAAGGAGCGGTTAGAAACTCCAATTCCTTCTCGCTCTGCAAATGTGGAGCGTGATCCGTGGCCAAAGCATCCACCAGCCCGTCAGCAACCGCTTGCCTCAAAGCCTCAACGTCCCTCTCACTCCGCAGCGGCGGATTCACTTTGTAGTTCGTATCGTATTCGGCACAACATTCATCGGTTAACAACAGATGATGCGGCGCCACCTCGCATGTAATCGGCAGAGATTCGTTCTTTGCCTGCCTTATCAACTCAACCGATCCGGCCGTCGATATATGCTGGGCGTGGTAACGGACATTGGTTTTCTTTATCAACTGAATATCACGCCAAAGCATTGCCTGCTCAGCCAGCGGGTCAAGTCCCGGCAGACCGAGGATTGTCGAGTAATAACCAGAATTCATCACACCCTTACCTGCAATCGCGTCATCCTGACAATGCTGGGCTATAAACACATTGAACATGGCGGCGTATTTCAAAGCCCGCCGCATGACAGCCGGATCCTGCACTCCCCTGCCGTCATCGGTAAAACCGACGGCGCCGGCTTCAGCCATAAATCCCATCTCAGCAAGCTCGACGCCCTGAAGCCCTTTGGTTATAGCTCCCATTGTATAAACGTGGGTTTTTCTGGCTTGCCTTGCTTTTCGGTGGATGTACTCGATATCGGTTTCGTTCTCTATCACAGGATTCGTATTCGGCATGCAAACGACCGATGTAAATCCCGCCGCAACCGCCGCCATGGAGCCGCTCGCTATCGTCTCTTCTTCCTCATCCCCGGGCTCGCGAAAGTGAACATGAATATCGATTAAACCAGGTGTCACCAGTTTACCTTCGGCATCGATTACCCTCTGGACGTCTTTTTTTACTTCGCCCACCTCAGCAATCTTGCCGTCGGTGATCAGCACATTGCATTTTTTATCGATGCCGTTGGCCGGATCAATAACACGCCCGTTCTTTATTAAAAGCTCAGAGCCCATAAGTCATTGCGAAACAATTTATTATCAATAATTACCTGCTCTCGGCCGCCGCCTGGTTGACCAGGAACAGCACGGCCATTCTTACAGCCAAACCGTTTGTCACCTGCTCCAGGATTACGCTGTTCTTGCCGTCGGCTACTTCGCTTTCTATTTCCAATCCTCTGTTAATCGGCCCCGGGTGCATCACGAGAATATCGGATTTGGCTTTGTTCATACGCTCGACAGTCAGCCCGAAATAATGCGAATATTCACGGATCGAAGGAAAGGGATTGCCGCCGAGCCGCTCAAACTGAATTCGTAGCATATTTACCACGTCGACCTTTTCGATAACCTCATCAAGGTTATAGCTGACCTTGACCGGCAATCGTCCCACCTCAGCCGGCATCAGTGTCGGCGGGCCGACAAATATCACCTCAGCACCGAGCTTCGTCATCGCCCACATATCGCTGCGGGCCACACGCGAGTGCGCCACATCGCCTACAATGGCTATCTTCAAACCTTCGAGAGTTCCCCTGATTTTCCGAATCGTATAAACGTCCAAAAGGCCCTGAGTCGGATGTTCGTTGAATCCGTCGCCGGCATTGACTACACAGGCATTTATATTCCTGCTAAGAAATCTGGGCGCTCCGCCCGCGCTGTGCCTTATAACGACAATATCGATACCCATGGCTTCCAGGTTTTTAGCCGTATCAAGCAGCGTTTCGCCCTTGCTTACCGAACTGTCCTTCTTGGTGAACTCAATGATATCTGCGCTTAGTCGGTTCGCAGCCAGTGAAAAGCTGATCCGTGTGCGCGTGCTGTCTTCGAAAAACAAGTTTACGACAACTTTACCGCGTAAAGGAGGGGCCTTTTTGACCGATCGGGTGCTAATCTGTTCGAAACCTTTGGCCGTATCGAGGATGTACGTAATCTCCTCAGCACTGAGTTCTCGCAGCCCGAGTAAGTGCTTGTTATGCCACTTGAATTCTTTACTTTTCCGTTTCAGTGCCATCCTTGTCGAATTTCGTCATATCCTGCATTTCTTTATTCGAAATGCGACACTTGTCTGACGACAGTCAAGATTCGAAAATAATTACTCAATAACAACCTCGTCTTTGCCATCCGACTCGACGAGATTGACCTGTACCAAATTGCCGACAGCGACATCGGTTTTATAACCTACATAATCAGCATGTATCGGCATCTCCCGGCCGACTCTGTCAACAAGAACCGCCAGTTTAATGGCTCTCGGCCGGCCCAAATCTATAAGTGCGGCCATCGCTGCTCTGGCCGAGCGGCCAGTGTAAAGAACATCATCAACCAGAATGATAATCTTCTGGTCAATATCGAAACCGATTTCTGTCGTACGAACATGCGGCTGATTATTACCGCTCGGTGAATTCAAATCGTCACGGTAAAGTGTTATATCAAGAGTCCCGCACAGAACATCTTTGCCAAGTCCCGTTGATAATCGCTCCGATAGCCTCTCGGCAAGAATCTCCCCCCTGCTGCGAATACCAATCACGGCAATATCCTGATCGGGCGGCGTATCAGCAATAATACGATCCGTTAAATCCCCGAGAACCTGCTCGATTTGCTTCGAATCCAATATAATTTTCATACTTACGGCGAACCTTTACCTAAACAATTTTTGCATTTCATCCTGAGTATAACACTTGCGGCCGATAAAGGCAAGATTTCTAAATAAGTTTTCAAAAACCGCCTTTTCCAGCTCTGAAAATCACCAAATTATACGGACCTATAGAATTATTTACTTGAAAATTTATACGATTTATAGTATCATAGTGGCAGGGTTGAATGAAAAGACAGTATTTGTTACGGAGGTTGGCGACCGGAAGGGCAACTTTGTTCCACCCTTTTTTT
>JAFGPJ010000258.1 GCA_016936275.1 Sedimentisphaerales bacterium | reverse complement strand
TCAAGTCCGTGCCGCCCGAGCCGAAGACCGTCAAAAGCTCCGAATCCTCGCGACGCGAGGAACTGCAAACAGGCAAACGAATCTCCGGAGTAAAAAGGTCATATCGCAGCCGTCGCAAACGACGCAAAAGCTAAGACACCAACCAAGCGGAACATGACCAACAGGAATTATTAGTGCCTTTTTTGAATTAGTGGAGTTTGAGGCGAAAAGGGGTAAAAAAGGCATATCTGTAGAGATTTTTAATAACACATCTCACATAAATCAGCTTAACCTCTTTTTAATAAATGGTTTATAAAATATCGTGAATTCATCTTCCATCCTATAGGGGAAAAATTTTCGCAAAAAATTGTAAA
Organism: Sedimentisphaerales bacterium; assembly: GCA_016936275.1. Taxonomy (GTDB): domain Bacteria; phylum Planctomycetota; class Phycisphaerae; order Sedimentisphaerales; family Anaerobacaceae; genus JAFGPJ01. Next base: position 23,877 of record JAFGPJ010000258.1, on the reverse strand, counting down.
ATATACTTGACATAATGTAAAGTTTGCATTACATTTGTGGGTATGTTAGAGATAAATGGTATAAATCATGCGGTAAACAAAATGTAAAGGGGAAAGAAATGGAGAATCTCACACTAATCTTAATATCAATTCATACGGCGTTATTCGTATCATCTCAACAACAAGCAAGTACGAAAGAGCTGCCGGAGATAAACAAGCAAATAGATCAATTGAAGGTTGGCTCTTCGAGTTTAGAAGATGCCGTGCGCATCTTAGGCGAGCCGGAGCAATATTTGTGGGGCAACAAGACTTTTACAAAGGACAGTCTGCCTGCGACTTTTATAGCGGTTTGGAAAGATAAAGTTAAAGTCTTTGTCTCACAGGGTACGGTTAACGAAATACGCTTTGAAAGCCCACATTCCGAATACCTGTTCATGGGTCGAATTGGTATCGGCTCTCAACTCGAAGACGTTCTTGAGGTTGTAGGGCAACCGGAAGAGGTCGTTGAGAACGAGCCGGTCGGATTTAAGGACGGCATACTTTATAAGGATGTGGAAGGTCATAAAGGTGCCTGCTACTATGCACGCCCGGACAAGAATGTCAGGATGTTCTTCCGGGAAAATAAAGTAGCAGCTTTGTATCTCACTCAGGGAAAGCCTCAAATCGGCTCCGGCCCATCGTTCCAAAAAATTAGGCCAATCAGCTCTATTGAGGACTTCGATGATGTCCGGTTCAAAGATATGAGCAAGCTCGAACTATCAGGCAGACAGGGACTTATCAGAACGCTGACGTTTAATATAGGCACGGTTTGGCCGGCGGACGACAAATTACCAGCCGGTCAAAATCCCCGGATGATAATGAGAGAAAGCATGAATTTCGGCCTGGGCATTCGTCAGATACACCAGCAGGGAATAACCGGCAAAGGAGTCAACGTCGCCATCATCGACCAGCCCCTATTCCTTGACCATCCGGAGTTCAAGGGCAAGATCGTTGAATACCATGATACCGGATGCGGCTCCGAATCCAGTATGCACGGCCCTGCTGTTGCGAGCCTCTTGGTTGGAACGAATTGTGGGACTGCCCCCGGCGCCAGGCTTTACTATGCCGCCGCCCCTTCCTGGTTAGGTGATTCGGCTTTCTACGCCAAAGCACTCGAATGGATAATGGAAAAGAACGCCGGGCTTGCCGATGGTGACAAGATTCGGGCAGTTTCTGTTTCCGCTGCCCCATCCGGTCGCGGCTCACCGTTCAGCAAGAACAACGATTTGTGGGTACAGGCATGCAATCGTGCGCTCGACGAAGGAATTCTTGTGCTCGACTGCACGAGCGATTACGGATTCATAAGTTCCTGCTGGTGCGATCCGAACGAACCCGAAAGCGTAGCGAAGTGCAAACTGGGCTTTCCGGGTATGAAGGGATGGCATCGCTCAGAAAAGCTCATGACACCCTGTTCTGTACGAACGACCGCAGAACACTATGAAAAAGACAAGGCCGGTTATCAATATACCGGTCGAGGTGGCCTTAGCTGGGGGATTCCTTATGCGACGGGTGTTTTGGCCCTCGGCTGGCAGATTAATCCCGACCTTACGGCAGCACGGGCGAAAGAGCTGCTGTTCGAATCCGCATATTCAACGGCCGAAGGCCAAAAGATTATCAATCCCGGCAAGTTCGTCGAGCTTGTTAAAAACACCAAGGCCAATAAATGAGGACACAAATCATGAATAGAACACAGAAAGGCGCATGGTTTACTTTAGCAGTTGCAATTCTGCTCCTTGTCTTTGGGGCAATCATATATGCAGCGATGTTTGCACCCGGAAACATGACGGCGGGAACGGGGCTAGTCAAAGTCTGGGGTTGGTTTATTTTGGTCTTTCTGGCTGGCGGGGCGGCTTTGATTCACTTCAAACGAAAACCTTCGAATGTGGATTTCGACGAGAGAGATAATGCTGTCAAGAAGAACGCCGTGCTGGTAGCATTCATCGGGCTTTTAATTTTACTGTTTGCAGGCGGTATAATTCCATCTTTCGTTGCCGGAGATGAAGGCTCAATTCCAACCTGCCTGCTGCCAATTATCAATCTCGGCGTATTTCTTGTCGTTATGCTGATTTACTCAGTTGCGGTTCTGGTCCAGTACTGCCTAGGAGCGAAAGGAGAAAAATCATGAATAAGGCACAAAAGACGGCGTGGTTTTCGCTAATTATGGTGACGTTGGGTTTTGGATTGAGTCTTATAGCAGTCGGTGTTTTGTATTTCTGTTTCGGGCTGCCGATGCGGCGGGCGGCAGGGGGATTCGGATTTATCGGGATCATGGGTCTCTCGGCCCTGGCGCCGCTGCTATTTAAGAAAGATAAGAACAAAGTAAAACTTGATGAAAGAGACCTGCTGATTAGAAACAAAGCTACGATGGCGGCATATTGTGGTTTCTGGCCGGTATTTGTGATCGCAGCGATGGCTCCGTTTTTCATCTATGGGCCGGACGGCACAGTGTCGGTGAAGTATCTGTGCGGAATGGTGTTCGGCGGTATGTTTATCGTTATTCTCGTGCAGTCACTCGTGACGCTGCAAGAGTACGACTGGAAGGATAAAGGAGAACAATCATGAATCAGACGAAAGCAGAATCATGGCTCTATTTCATTATAGGATTAGCTTGTTTTCTTATACCGGGTAGTGTGGCCGTGTTTATTGTCTATGACCAGGGGGTGTCCTTCGCACCGGTGTTTATGTTTGCAGGGATTGTAATCTGGTTCGGCCTGTTCTGGTTGTTTCCCTTTATCGAGAAAAAAGTCCGCAAGGGACAAAAGAAGGTCAGTTTCGATGAGCGGGACCAGTTAATCCACAAAAAATCGGTCATGGCCGGGTACGTGGTGCTTTGGTTATATTTCGTCGCCGTATGTGTGGTTGCCTGGTGCACTGTGGGCCCGCGCGGCTCTATTTCAGTCAACGTGATGCCTCTGACACTTTTAGGGGGCCTTGTCATTTTTACGACCGTGAATGGTCTGGCTTCGGTGATTCAGTACGGCCGAGAATCAAAAGGAGAAAAATCATGAATAAACTACAAAAAAGGGCATGGTTTGAATTGGTTGGTATTGTCGCAGCAGTCGCAGTTGGAGCAATAGGGCTGGCTGTATTGGTTCGCTTGAATGCGAATGGAATCTTTGACATTATAATATTCTCTGTTACATTCCTGGTTGCAGGTTTAGTAACAGCGGTGCGTAGCATCAGAATTTTTTCCGGTTTTGACGAACGCGAAAAAAAAATCTACATCAGGGCTTTTGTCATATCCGCCGGAGCTTTCGCTGCTTTTACTTGCGTTATTTCCTTCTGCGTATTTTTCATAGTAGGTGGCAAAAGCCTCGTTCCCGTTTATGTTCTACCGGCGATGTTTCTCCTCGGTTTGTTTATAGCGCAGTTCGTTCAGTCCACGGCAATTCTAATTCAGTTTGCATTGGAGCAGGCCGATGGGCAGTGACAGACTGAGCAATAATCTTCGAAGGCTTCGCTTCGAGAACGGGCAAATGACCCAGCAGCAGTTGGCCGACAAGGTGGGAGTGACTCGCCAGACGATTATCGCCATCGAAGCCGGCAAGTATGCACCATCACTGCCCCTGGCCTTCCGCATCGCCCAAACCTTCGGCGTCCCGATAGAGCAGGTCTTTCAGTACGATGAGCAGGAATCTTAATCTATTTGAATTCCTTCAGCAATTCGAGCAGTTTGCGGTCGAGCTTGTGAATTTGGAATGATGTCTATGGGTGCAATTCTGTGTCAATTTCTACGACTGAAGAGTTCTAGCGAATAACCCGCCCCCGGCTCCAATGATCGTAAGAAACTCGACGACCTCGATGCATGCTAACAGACGCGCCAAGCCATGGGGGCTTAAATCACCGTAGCCAAGCGTTGAAGCTGTAACTACGCTGAAATACAGGCAACTCAGAAAATCCGTCTGATAGATATTCTTGCAAGCACAAAGTGGTACCCCCAGCTTGCCCGCTGCCAGGTACGCAACTGCAAATCCCCCTCCCACTATGGCAAAAGAGAAGAGGACAAATGCGAGGGTACCGAAACCCTGCTTATAGTTCAATTTGGACTCGATGTGCAATATCTCACGCACCCAGCCACATAACCACCATAACCCTGATATGGGCGCGAAGATAATCGGCAAATACATCAGTACATGGGTTCTATCGATGACGGTCACAATAAGTATAATGATCGTCCAAATGCCCACGAAAAGGAGTAATATGACCGCTTTCATCCTAACTCTCACTCCTGCTGGTTTGTTTTGGCCCAATTCGTATTCCTTCAAGCTCACGTCTGCGATGCTTATGGTATCTCCTTTTGCGGATATTTGATATTATGGGGTATCCTAAAATCGTTCCAAATGAAATCGACTTCCAGAATACACCGGCAATTTCGGCATATGCATCCTCTATGATCTGCCTTATATTCGAGGCGGTCATTCTGTACAGACGTTCTTCAACATACTCCACAAGACTCGAATGTTTCTGTTCGCAGTACCGGAAAAAGCTATTCATTGCCTGTCTGGCCAGTGGTCCCCCATGTTCCCGGTCTTCCTTCTTGACCGATTTCACTATGGCCTCTGCTGTCTCAGTCGGATACGACCTGAGATAATAAGCTAGCAAGTCTTCATTCCACTTGGAATCAGTTAGTGTGCGTCCTATGAATCCATCGGCTATTGCATTCTTGTATCTAGAGCCTCCTTCCCAAAAATCTTCTACCAGCAAATCAATGCGGTCTTCTTCCCGTAGTTCAACAACAGCCGGAACCAAAGGCGAAAATCGTTGAGGGAAATCCATGATCTTCTTGGCAGCATGCCATGCTCCCCACAAAGCCATATGTTCACTTTGAGGAGGTATGGAATTCAATGCCGATTGGAAATCTCTGACTATCAGTGACCAGAGAATTAGGTGTTCTTCGTTCACCATGGACAAGACTTTTGGCCTGGCATACCGCTCCAGCGAGTCACGCAAGAATTTTATTCCTTCAGTCTGCTCCCGAAAATTCTTCAGAAGCGATAAATTGACCGTGTTATTCCCAATATCCAAACCGACCTTGGAGGCACGCTTAGAATCCTCGTGAAGTAACGTCGTGAGCCTACTATTAAGGTATATACTAACATCAGCATCCCAAGTCTTGTGGCCATTTAAGGCAAACGGCTGGCAGCGTTGAGGGTAATCAGGCAAACTCTTTAAGACCACATCTCCCAAACGTCGGAGCAATCCACTATTCAGACAATCGCGAGGTGATTGATAAACGTCCCGAAAAGCTAAGCCGATTATCGGCATGCTGAACTTGGGTAAGTCCTTACCGATCGTCTTTATCACCACCCTAGCGATGCAGACTCCCTCGGAAATACTCGTTGCTACATCGATTCTCAGTATCCCATTGAAGCCGTTGTTTTCCAGTTTGCTGTCCTCAAGAACATTGTATATAACAACGTCAAACGCCGGGACATCAAGAGGGAAGCGATTCTCATAAGCAAAACCCAATGTCCTCATCACGTCTTGTTTCTTATTGAAGGATTCACTCTCAGCAAATTCTTCCTTGCGTCCTAGCTCCCAGATCACATCCTCCACAAAGTCGAGCCCGAAGGGCTTAACAGGATCCCAGAGATTTGCTTTTACATACTCAACTCTCTTCTGCAAAAGATCGGCAACATATGCAAGGTGCTTGTAATCCGGAACCGGCGAACGGGCCGCACACAGATAGGCGTCACCATCATCGGTCGGTACGACCAATGTTTTTAAAGCCCAGCAACAACAGAACACAAAAGGGGTGCCATCACAGTTCTCGACTAGTAATTTTACGTGTTTTAGAGCCTGCTCGCAGTTGGCCTTACCCTCTTTTGTGGCGAGGACTTCCCGGCACAATTGGAACCTACCGCTACAGCAACCAACGTCACTACACTCCGACATTTTGTCGGTCATAGGCACCGACTCAATGGTTGTGGGCTGGCCTATTGTTTCCATGGCTTTCATTCTCATATCTCTAACTCGTCCTCACCCCACAATCCCCACTGTTTTTTATCGAACCGACTGATACTTTAACATTAAAAAACTTTGAATTCTAACACAAGTCAATCTCATCTTGTCGTCACTAGTAATTCTTAGCTTGACAAAATCAACAAGTACAAGCAAAAAAAATAACTATGCAAGCACTTCACGAAAACACCTACTACTCGGGGAGACATACAAATACTCCCTAAACAACTGCACCAACGACACTGTCCATGCTCATTAGCATTTATCATAAATCCCGAATTCTACCTCTACTGTTTCGAACGTGCAATAAAATTCCCATTGAATTCCATGGTCCTTAAAGTCACTACGCAGAGGCGTAATACTCTAACCTATTGTTTCCTCTGTTATGCTGCTATCGACGCCGGGATTTCTATTATATCTCACCAATATCACAACGTGCTCGATAGATCTCCATTACAAATATCGAGAAATTAATTCACCTTCAACCATTGAAGCACCCTCTCCTAGAAGAAAAGCTATTAAATCCAAAAATGTCTGTACTTCGATACCTCCTCCTGAGGTCACATTAGGTACTGCTATTGCAACTGTTATTATAGGACATCCGTGTGTCAATGTCAAGAACCTCCCTGAAAATATGCCACATCCAAACATCCGGTTCAGTCTCAACAGCTTTTATAGTGAAAAACAAGCATTAAGTCAAACAAAAAAGTTATCAGACTATAAAAATTATTGCCCCCTCAAGACAAAAAAATTGGTGTTCTCCTATACCAAAAGGGGTAGCTAAGAAGGGTGGGCATCTATAGCCAGCTATAAGCGCAACCGAAATTTGCCTGATCCCAGAGGGGGGTGCTCTTCATTTGGAGGCTCAAGTCCGAACAAAGAATAAATTTAGTGCGCCGAATTGCCGTGCTCATCTTATCTATAGTTTTGATCATGATGATGCCTTTCGACATAGTTCTGCACTGATTCGACAGAGAAAGCGTCCAAGAAACGATGTGGTTTGCACTGCAAGCTTGAATCCATCCGCGATTTAAAACGATAATGCGAATTCCTGCAGCAATTCGAGCAATTTTCGGTCGAGCTTGTGGCCGTGGAAGTCTTCGTACTTGACGTCTTTTCTGCCGGAATCGACAATGCCGAACGAGCCGCGTAAGTTCCAGACGGCCAGGCCGATACCGTGCCCTGTGAGAATCTCCAGCACGTCCCGCAGCCAGGCCAGCACGACATTGTGAGGCGTCCTGTTGTATGCACCGCCCTCGCCGCAGTGGACGCCTACGCCCATTTTTGTTAAGTCGGCCCATTTCTGGTAGTGCTGCTGGAGGCGCTGGCGGTCCCATCCGTTCCCGGGCCAGGCCGGCTCGGGATAATTCTTGCTGTCCACCCAGGAAGCACCGTAATGACTGATGAACATCGGCTGGTAAGCACGGGTGCTCTGGCCGATTTTCAGGTCGGCCAGCTCCGGCGCCGGCTCGTTGCCCCAGCTTATGCCGTCAGCGATGACGGTTCGGTCGGGGCTGATCTCGTGAATCGCCGCGACGGTCGTGCGAACGACGCGCTCGTGGTCTGCCCGGCTCATGCGGTCGCCAACGGACGGCGGCTCGTTAATAAGGTCGAAGCTGAGCTTGTCCCTGGAAACGCCCTTGTACCGCTTCGCCATCGACTGCCAGTGGAAGCAGAAGGCTTTTAGCGGCTCGGCGTCCTTCCAGAGATTGTGCGGCTCGTCGAATTCCCTATTGACCGAATAGCCCGGCCCGCGGTGGAAGTTCAGGCTCACGTGCAGGCCGTATTTGCCGGCAAGGTCAACGGCCCGGTCGAGCTTCTCCAGCATCGGCTCGTGGAGCTTGTAGTCGTCCCCATCTTCTATCCACAGCCGATAGCACATCGGCAAACGAACGAAGTCGAAGCCCCAGTCACGCATCCAGCGGAAATCATCTTCCCGGAAATCACCCTTGCTTCGCATTGTGAACATATCCAGCAGATTAAATCCGCGCCATCGCGGCAGCATCTTCTGCACCGGCTCAGCGCCGGTTTTCTCTTTCTTTTGCGAATCCTGTGCAAAACCCGGCACTGCCGCTGCAGCCGCTCCGGCAGCTATCATCTTCATGAAATCCCGTCGATTATTTTCCATAATACTTGCTCCACTTGAAAAAACAGCTCCTCACGACTCAGAATTTGCATATAGACTATTAGATATAAAAATAACAGTAATTCCTGAAAAGACAATAAGCAATAGGAAATTTTTCAGAATGGCATTACCTGTAGCAGCGATAATTGGTCGGCCTAATGCGGGCAAGAGCAGTCTTTTGAATGCTTTGGCGGGGCAGATGACAGAATTAGGCGGAAAAATGATGCCTGCAGCATTATCGTCAGATAAAAAGCCGACAGAGAAACGATTATCGCTCTTTCTCCAAAGAAAGTGATCAGTCATATTGTTTTTTTTGCGCAAAGCGCAAAAGTGCTTTGCCTATTATTCCGATAATATAAATGACATGCGCGAAAATGTTATAAGGCGGGGAATTCGGAAGGAGCTAAAACGCGATACAAATATATCTTAAAAACAGAGCTGGTGTAATTAAAAGTTTTCCAAGCGAGGCAAAATGCTAAAAAGAAATGAGGGTTTCACGCTGGTCGAGCTGATGGTGGTTATTCTTATCATTGGTATCCTTGCCGCGATAGCTATACCGCTTATGCAGGTCCGCATTGATAGATCCAAGTGGTCTGAAGCCTGTTCCGCCGCAGGTACGATCCGCAACAGCATTCGCTCTTATGCTTCAGAAACGAGTGTCGCCACGGCTCAGGGACTTGTCGGCAACAATCTTGGTGATGCAGCAACAGAAGCAGTATTAGGTTTTATCCCGACAGATTTGGAAGGAACATTTTTTACGCCTGCCGATTACACTATTACTGCTGTAAATGGTGCCGGCACTGCCACAATTACAGCTACCGGCGGCAGCAAGGCAGAATCGCCAGCAGGTGTTTATGTGTTACAAGAGAACGGCAAGTGGGTTAAGCAGTAAAGTAACAAGTACAAGATTAGTTTTTGTCAGACAGTTCGAAAAAATCTGGCAGAGAATCTCGAAAAAGTTCCAGCTCCGCAAAGGCTTTATCCGGCACAAACGCGTCACGAAAGAATTGAAAAAGGCAAAGCACTTTCGGCAAGTCTGTGCCAAAGCGGGACTTAAAGGAGCCAGCAGAAGATGGGGTGGCCATAACAACCCTAATGGGGACGCTATAGCTAAGGAAAGGAAACGAAACGAGAAGGTAAGTAAAGATATTACGAATACGAACTCGGCTGATCACTCAGCTATTACTTCGGATTCGCTTCGTAATTCTCAGTCGAATGCGCTTCGTTTTATAGATGCGCTTAGCAGATTGATTCCGCCGCGGAGCCGGTCGGACCGGACGTGCTTTCGCAATGTGGCCAACTGGCTTGTTGACGGCTATTCGGCCGGGCGGTTCAACAGCTTTGTAGGGTGTGCAGCCTTTTTTTACTGCACACGCTGAAATAGGCCTCCGGTACCAGGTGTGCAAAAAAGACGTTTGCACACCCTACAAGCCTCACGCGAAAGCAGCACTTACTCCTGAGCAGATTCTCGCGGCTGGTACAGCCGAATGTCGTCGAAGTACATCTTGCCTGAGCCGCCGGGGATTGTTGTATTGCCTTTAGTACCAAAACCGATAGCGATCTTGTCAACATCGGTCAGGTCTATGCCCTGATCGGCAAAAGCCTGCAGCGGGATGACCCACTCGGTCCAGTCGTCGATTTGTGCCGCGTTCGCATTGTCGTGGACTACTACAGCAGGCTCTCCGGTAGCATTCGAGACCGCCACATACAGCGGCTCGGCATCGTTGCTTTCTATTCCGACGTCGAGGTTCGTCCACTGGCCGCTAACCGTGCCGGTAGTCGTAACGTTTGTAAATACTGCCTCGCACGTAGCTGATGCGTTGTGAGCAGTAACCGCCAGACCAATATAGACGTTCGAAGGCATCTGGATGTGTTCAGAGATACCAAGTTTCTGCCACGTGGAACCGTCGGCTGAACTATATGCTGAAAAGGTGCCGGCAATGTCACGCTCTATCTTAACCCAGTACGGTGCGGTTATGTCAGCGGTCGTATCATCGACGCTGGTTGTTCCCGTGCCGGGTCGTCGCTGGAAGGAGATACCCGAACCGGGAGTAACGACCATCATTGCGTGGGCCGAATCCGGATCGAGCGTCTCGCGAATCATCACGCCGGCCTTGGCCCAGACATGAGTCTCGCTGATGCTCTGGACTCTTGCTGATATCGAGCCGGCACCGCTTAACGTCTTGAAGGCGTAGTGGAATTCGTCGGCTTCAACACCGTTGACCGCCCAGATATCCGCGCCGGAGCCGGTCATAGTATAGGTTCCGGTGGGTCCTTCGACAAAGCTACCAACGGACGCCGGGTAGCCCCGGAACCATAGTGACAATTCAACAACGCCTTGCTCAGTCCAGTCACGTATATCAGTTAACGTTTTATACGCCTCTGAGTAATACGAAACAGTAAGCATATCCCTCAAATTGTTGTCGTACCAGTACGGCATCGACTGGTTGCCGCCATGGACGATAGTCTCCTCGGTATAAGATTCAGTTGTATCATCACCTATGGCAGAACCAGTTCCATTACCGGGCAGATAATCAGGCGCATCGGGTGAACCGGCGCCAAGTCCATCATGCCAGGCAAACCAAATCTGGTTGTCGCCGGCGTTGTAGTCCTCAAAATCGTCTATAACAAAGTAATCGCCGGTGGTAAAGCTCCAGACTTTGCCCGGCCACGGGCTATCGGGATTGACGTCGTTGACCTCATTAATCCTCCAGAAATACGTCGTATTCATCGTAAGCTTGCCGGGATCATAGCTTTCCTCACCGAGGGCCTTCGGCCCTTTGTATTCGGGTGATTCTTTCGTTGCATTGGCCACAGCGTCGGCATCCGTGCCGAAGTAAACATCATGCGAGGTGGCGACAGCCCCAGCAATCCAGCCGAGAACCACCGAAGCTTCCACGTCCACGGCTCCATCGGCAGGACTCGGGCCGCTTACTGCACCTTCGGTTGTAAAGCTCCAGACCTCGCCTTTATACGTCCCGACGCCGTCGGACTCATCAACTCGCCAGTAGTAAGTCTTGGCAAGTTTCAGCTGGCCGGGATTGAAACTCAGAGTGTTAAGAGTACCCAAAGCAGCATTACTCACTTCGTCGAAATCATCGCCGAAGACAACATAGTGCACTTTTGAGCCGTAACCTGCCGTCCATGTAAGCCGGACGTCCAGATCTACAAATTCAGCACCGTCCGCCGGAACGGGGAAATAGGCTGTCTTGGGCGGAACCATGAAGCTCCAGACCTCACCTTTCCACGGACTATTCGGATCCGCATCATTGACCTCGTCGATTCGCCAGTAATAAGTCGTGCCGGGAACAAGACCATCCGGAAAAGCATAGCCTGCAAAGCCGGCAAAATAAAATTCTGTATTCAAGGCCTGATTGCCCCGGAACAGCTCTGAGTCCCGGGTGGCGTTGTTTACATCGTCGAAGTTATCACCCATATAAACATCATGCGAGACTGCCAAATCTCCCGGTTTCCAGGAAAGCGTCACCCAGGTAGCCGGATACAAGGCGCCATCGGCCGGATCGGGGCCAAGGGCATAGGGATACTCTCCGACGCCCTTCATAAGAGATTGAATCTCTGGTTGCGTTAACGCCCGGCCAAATACGAAGACTTCGTCAATCTCTCCTTCAAGCGTCTGTGGCTGGTCCGCATTGAAGACATAGCCGCCGATATTGAATGGAAAGCCGGATGTACCGCTCGTAACGGCACCGGGATCGCTTGCCGCAACTTCACCGTCGATGTAGATTACCACTCCTGACGGATCACCCGTCAACGCCACGTGGTGCCAGGAAGGATACGGAAAATCGTAGTCCGCTCCGACAAACTGCCATTGATTGCCGAACATCCATGTCCCGAGCTGGCCGCCGTTCTCCGATGTAAAGCCAAACTCTACCAGCTCGTTCTGGCCGATAATGCCGGCATAGACACTTGTATTGCTCCCGCTGACCCAACAGGCCAATGTGAATCCCTCCAGGCCATTAAGAAGACTCTGGTCGGTATCAACATACGCATCACTACCATCGAACTGCAAAGCACTTCCATAGACACCTTCGGTCCAGGTTGTACCGCCATAAATCGTGCCGTTATAGCCATTGAGGGATCGGTCGGCAGTAGTCGTACCTGTTCCTTCATCAAACTGCCAGTAGCCGATGAGATCAGGATCGCCGAGACCAACTGCACTGGCGGCGTTTGTTAGTAACAAGCCGGACACTAAAATAAGCGAAATAAAAGAGATTGATTGCCTGCTCATAATAATCCTCCTAAAAAATAGAAATGGCTGATAATGGTTCAAACCTCTGCTCCAACCTTTGATACGATCAACTCGGACGATTTTTACCTGATACCCCTCCTTGCAGGAATAAGAAAATCCATGAATTTAACTACTTTTTTATATCAGATTAGACACACGCTCGTCAAGTAAAATATGCAATCATTCGTATGGACGCGTACGTCCATCATTTCTGATTCTGCTAAGTAATGCGGCCAATTCTTCGACAATCTCCGGATGCTCCGAAGCTATATTGTGTTTTTCGCCAATATCATCCCTCAAGTTATAAAGCTGCGGCTGTGGATCGATACCGAGTTCGATATTGGTATTCTTGCTTATCTTCGGCCCTTTGCCCGGCTCGATATATTTGAAGTCTCCTTTAATCAAAGAAAGAACGTTGGCGTGCTCCACTAAATGGTCGCGGCCCGCCAGCGACTTTCCAAGCAGTGCCGAAAGGATGTTAAAGCTGTCCGGTGCATCATCCGGAGTGAGTTTTTCACCGGTTAGAGCCGCGAGGGATGATGTAAAATCAATCTGACAAACAAGCGCATCGGATCGCCCCGGCTTTACCTGCCCGGGCCAGCGTACGATAAAAGGCACGCGCGTCCCGGCATCAAACGCACTGTACTTGCCTCCCCTCAGCGGCCCGGATGGCTTGTGTCCATCGAGCATTTCAACGGCCTGGTCTTTATAACCGTCATCCACAACGGGGCCGTTGTCGCTTGTGAAAATCAGCAGAGTATTGTCAGCAAGATTTAGACGATCCAAGGCCTCGAGAATCTCGCCGACGCACCAGTCAAACTGCACAATAGCATCACCGCGGGGTCCCAGTCCGCTCTTGCCGGCGAACCTCGGGTGAGGTACACGCGGCACATGAATGTCGTGGGTCGAGAAGTAAAGGAAGAACCGTTCGTCTTTGTGCTTTTCGATAAAGTCTTTGGCTTTGCCGGTGATGACATCGGCCATATCTTCATCCACCCAGCGAGCCGCTTTCCCGCCGCTCATATAGCCAATCCTGCTGATGCCGTTTATGATGGTCTGATTGTGGCCATGGCTGGGGTGCATTTTGAGCAGTTCCGGATGGTCTTTGCCTGTCGGTTCGTCGCCGATAGGCCCGTCGAAGCTGACCCGGATTGGGTCCTTCGGATCGAGGCCGACAACCCGGCGGTTTTCCACGTAAACACACGGCACTCGGTCACCGGTGGCGGGAATCAGGAAACAGTACTCGAATCCGATATCAAGCGGGCCGGGCTTAATATCGACGTTCCAGTTAAGCTCGCTACCACGTTCGCCCAGCCCGAGATGCCATTTGCCAACTACGCCGGTAGTGTAGCCTGCTCTTTGCATAACCAGCGGCAGCGTCGTTCGGCCCGGCTGGATAATCATACGGGCGTCGCCCCGCGCGACACCCGTGCCTTTCTTACGCCAGGCATACTCACCGGTCAGCATGGCATAACGCGACGGCGTGCAGGTCGCCGAGGGCGAATGCGCATTCGTGAAACGCAATCCCTCGGTTGCAAGCCTGTCGATGTTCGGCGTTTTGACTTTCGTCGCGCCGTAGCAGCCGACATCGCCGTAACCGAGATCGTCAGCATAAATTATTACGATATTTGGTTTTTTGGTATCGTCTGCTCTGAGTTTAGCCGGAACCATGATTGCTGCAGCGGCAAGACCAACAGATTTCAAAAATGCACGACGAGACATATACGAAGAAATCATGGCTTCTCCTATTATAAAAAGTTCACTTTATCAACAATTTTGTCGGAGTAAATAAGCTCCTGTTTATCTACCGTCTGACCTTAACTATTGCCGCCCAGTCACCAGATGATGGTGTCCGCAGCGTAATTTTGTCTTTTGTCGTTTCGACGGAACTTGTTCGTTTGCCTGTTTTGGGATCGATCCAGATAATCGTACAATTCCGACCGGCCGGATTGATATTTAAGGCTGTCTCACCAATGTCGGCTAAATATATGAGGTAGATACTTCCTTCGGCGGCAAGACAAAACGCACCTGTTCCAACAAGCTCGTTGTGCGGCTCCATCAGTGAATAAGGAATCGACTCGAACGTCTCGTGAAGATAGCGCAATTGAGCTGGGGCTTTGCCTTGTCCTATATGACCGGTATAAAAAGCGGTGCCGGAACTCCAGTCACCATATGTGGCGTAACCACCAGCCATGGCAATCGCCCAATGGCATTTTCTTACCCAGTCGGCGTTCATGCCGTGCTTAGGAACATCAAGGACACCTTCGTAACCGTACTCTTCATTGACGTAAGGCTTGTCGATATGGTAGTATTTCAGTGCCCACTCGTTTACTGCAGTGCAATCGCCGTACTGTTGTGTAATGATATAGTCCGCCCAAGACTGATTATCATAATTCCAGTCGGCGTACCCGTGAACGGAACACAGCCGGTCGTAAGGGTCCCATTTCTTGACAAGGTCTCCCATTTTCTGCGTCCACTCCGGCTTGCGATACTCATTATGCTCATTCCCTAAATCCCACCATACATTCGAGAAAGCCGCCAGCCGGGCGACGGCATAATGGTAGAGCCGCTGCTCATGCTCGGTCAATGCCCCATACTCATTCGGCAGATTCTGCTTTTCGATGGTAAAAATACAGGTAGCTACAATGCCTCGGTTTCTCATTGCCCGGATGGCACGGTCTGCTTTCTGCCAGTAAGCCACGTTGAACCGCGTGAAGTCATAACTATGGGGCTTACCCAGCCAGGCCGGCAGGGGATTCAGCTCGCCCGGAGGCGCTCCGTAATTCGGGAGCTTCCACAGGTCGCCTTCGAACTTGTACTGGCTTATGTTACGAGTGTCGTTGTCCCTCGGGTAACCGGTCAAGAGAAAACGGACCTTATTAAAGCCGTACCGAACACAATAGTCGAGCAGCTCACGGATATCCTTATCATTATTCGAAATATCCAGAAGATGATAGGCGGTCAAGCCCATGTGGTAGAAGGGCTTGCCCGACGAAGCAAATTGAAAATGTTTGGGATGTTCAGGATTCATAACAACAGGCTGCATTCCATCGGATTTAGTTGTTCGGAACGAGCCGGCGTGCTTCCTACCTTTTTCAATATTCGTGGTCAGCGCATATCTATATTCAGTATCAGCAAGTGACGGGCAGAATCGCACACGAAAGCATTTTCCCTCCTGGTCGTCACAGAAACCGTCAACCTCTATAGGCGAACCGCCCTTCGGCGTGAAAGCAGCACTGACTTGGACATCCGTGAAGGGATTACCTTCAGGAGGGCTGTCCGATTCCACGATGATTTCATAAACGTCAAAACAAGGCACGACTGAAGGGCCTGACTTGACCTCAATGTCGGCACAGGCTGTTTGTATAGAGAGCAAAGAAAGGCACGTACAAATAATTACAATACCGTAACGCATAATGTCCCCTCTCAATCATATAAATTGTATCATTAATAGAGAAAAGCCGAACACATCAACAGGACTTTACTTTTCCAACCGAAACTTCTGTGCCCGCTTGCCCTGGATGTCACCAAGATAAAGATTACCCTTGGAATCCACCCCGATTCCATGGACCCAGTCGAGTTCGCCCGGCTTGCCAGGAGGAACCTTCGTCTTGGGCAGCGGCATACACAGCAAAACCTTGCCTTTTAGATTCAACTTCACCAGCACCTGATCCGGCGGCGGAAGAACAATGTGCTCATCAGTCCCTTCTTTCTTAACGCAGGAAGCACCGCAGACCCAGAGTTCCTGGTCTTTCGTCGTACAGAGGCCCCATGGTGTTACGATATTTTCCCAGACTGCGAGCAGATTGCCTTTCGTATCGAAGACCTGGATGCGGGCATTTTCGCGGTCGGCGACATAAAGCCGCCCCTTAGAATCGGCCACGATCGAGTGGGGCAGGGCGAATTGGCCCGGCTGGTTTCCTTCCCGGCCCCATTCGTTTATGTACTTGCCATTAGCATCGAAGTGAACCACCCGCCTGTTGCCATACCCGTCCGTTACAAATATATCGCCGGATGGGAGGATTGCCATGTCGGTCGGCTTGTTGAAATGTCCCCGGTCGGCGCTGGCAACGCCCGCCTGGCCGAGCGTCAACAGCACCTTTCCATCAGGACTGTGCTTGCGTATTACATGATCTATAATATTTGCTGCCCAGATATTTCCTTTTGGGCCAATCCTGATGAAATGAGCACCGTTGGGGTCTCCCGAATCCCAGGCACGAACGAACGTGCCGTCAGTCTTGTAAACCTGTACTGCCGGACTACTGCGTGTAAATACGTAAACCTGATCTTCGTTGTCCAAAGTAATGCCGGGCATCTGAGCCCACTCGAAACTCTCCGGTTTTTCGGGCCACGAAGTGTCCACCTGTAGGATGGGCAGGTTCGCCGCCGTAAGGTGTCCTGTGGGCTGCCCATGCTGTTCGTGAGCACAACCAGGATAAAATGCGAACAAGAATGATAATACCAGAACAGAACTGTAAACAATCGAACGCATAAGACACACTCCTTTCTTTTTGCCGGATCGTCGTTGCAATCCTAACATTTCTACCGATGTGAATCAAGTGTGGCAATAACCTTACCTATGCAAAACCACGCCGCCTATTTCGGACGCCAGGGATTTTGATTATCGTCCTTTGCTTGCAGGAATTTCGCGTCAACTTGTTTATACCATGCGTGAAGTTTGCTGCGCATCTGCTCGACTTTTTCCGGGTATTCGACCGCCAGGTCTTGCCGTTCGCCTATGTCGTTCTGCACATCATAAAGATTCACCCGGCCATCCTCGAAACGTTCTATGAGCTTGTAGTCACCCATTCGAATCGCACCGCCCGGGAAGCCGCCCTGGTTGGAATAGTGCGGATAATGCCAATAGATAGCATCGCGGTCGATGCTCGTCGCGCCCGTTAGCAGGGACACGAGCGACACTCCGTCCAGGTGCTGCTCATGCTTCAAAGGTAAGCCGGCCATATCGAGAATTGTCGGATAGAAATCAGTACTGATTACCGGGACATCCGATTGCGAACCGGGCTTTGTCACTCCGGGCCAGCGAATCAGGAATGGCTCGCGGATGCCGCCTTCGTACAACCAGCCTTTGCCTCCGCGCAGCGGTAGATTGGAAGTCGGCGATCCTTCGCTCGTTGATAATCCGCCGTTGTCGGACATAAGGATAACAGCCGTGTTATCAGCGATGCCAAGCTGCTCCAGCTTGTCCAGCACGCGGCCGATTTGCTCGTCCATGGCCTCGACCATTGCCGCGTAAACAGCGTGACATTGTCGCAGCCGCACCTGCCGCTGCTGCTCGACCGGCCACACCTGCTCTTCCGGCCCGAATTCCCGCTCTTGTTCGTCCAACAGTTTCTGTCGCTTGGTTTTGTACTTGTCGATCAGGTCCTCCCTGCCCTGGAGGGGAGTGTGAACAGAGTAAAATGCCAGATAGAGCAGGAAAGCATTGTTTTTGTACTGGTCCAGGATTTTCAACGATTCATCCGTCAGGACTTTGGGCAGGTGCGAGCCTTTGGGATAATCGCCGAGCCGGGGATTCTCGAAGGGGGCAAAATAGCCGCCGCGAGGAGAACCGACTGACCAGCCGCCGATATTGACGTCGAAGCCCTGGTTTTCAGGCCAATATTTTTCCTCAGAACCGAGGTGCCACTTGCCGACGAAAGCGGTTTTGTAGCCGTGTTCTTTAAGAGCTTCGGCAAGCGTAACTTCCTCTAACGGCATCCAGTCATTAAGCGGGGCGCCGTTGTAACGTCCTGACCGCTTGCCGCTAAACCAGTTGGTCGCATTGAAGCGGGACGGGTACTTTCCCGTCATAATGCTAAAGCGCGTCGGGCTGCATACCGGATTTGCGGCGTATCCATTGGTGAAGTTCATGCCGGAACGCGCCAGCCTGTCGATGTTTGGGGTATTGTAGAAGCAGTGAGGATTGTTGGCCCCGATGTCCGTCCACCCGAAATCATCGATAAGGAAAAATACGAAATTAAGCGGTTTCCTTGTTGCGGCGGCAGCACGCGGCAATGTTCCGGCAGGTAATAAGGCAACTGCAATACTTCCGACCATTGTCTTTAGAAATTCACGTCTGCTGTCAATCTCTCTCATTTTCACTCTCCCCGTTCGAGGTTAATCATCGGTTAAGCAGAATTGACCCTTATCCATCAGCACTTCGTCATCCACATCGATTGTCGGACTTATAATCACGCCGTCAACATGTGCCTTGCTGTCCCACTTGGCGCCGGTTTTAGCGGGAAGAGGGCTGCCGAACGCAATATGCACGCCGGGAAACTTCTCATCCTGCAACAGATTATAGATCAGCTTAGTCAGGCCGGTATTGGTGCCGATGGCAAATTCTCCGACCCTGCTTGCGTTTTCATCGATTTCGAACAGATATTTGGTCAATTCTTTCCGGAGTTGCTTGTTATCGCATCGGATACTTTCTTTTATAGCTCTGCCGTTTTCCACCTCGATGATAACGGGTGTGTTTTCGAGGGAACCGTATTTATCCGTGAAGAAATCCCCGAGGCAGCCGTCGATGACAATTGTGCCGTCGACGGCAAATGGAGAAGTAAAAACCTCTCCGTCCGGCAGGTTCTTCCAGTGGCCCGGGCCGATATCGCCGTCGCTTATTATCCACCTGAGCCTCGGTTTGAATTCAGCCACAAAATCGTTCCCTCTTTCGGTTACCACTCTGATTTTTTCAGCTTTTTTTACCTTCTCATAAACCAATCTGCTTACACGCTGGATTTCTTTATAATCGCTGCACATGCCGTCTTTCATAATCTCCGGTGTAATTCCAATCATGTGTGCATGCCTGAGTCTGTGATTTGCTTCGATTGCTCTGAGCATTTTCATTCGGAAGGTCTGGAGCTCTCCTTCGGCCCCCTGGGCGGCATAGATACTAACGTCAACAGCTTTAATCGCATCATCTATTGCCTGCGGGTAATCAATCGGTCTTTCGCCGAAGTCCTCCATTACGAAGAACTTAATCTCAGTGCTAATTTCTTCAATGGCTGCTTTTATGGCTGTGCCGATGTCGATGGTCTCTTTATCAGTAATTATTACCACGCTCTCGCCGGCCTTAACTTTCAGACAATTCTCAACGGCCTGTTTTACACCTTCTTCAATAGTTTCCACTTGGTTTCTCCTGCTTATATTTCAGCACGATTGTACAGGTCCGCCGACTATCAGACAAGAGTTTTAATCCCTCGACCACCACCCATGTCCCGTTACCCAAGCAGCAGTTTAACAGCATAAAATTAAAATACATATTGAATTAATCGCTTCGATATGTTAATATAGGTTGGGTTGGCTGATGAAAACTCGTATTATGGGACTTGCTGTTGAAAAAAAGCTCAAAAAAACGGCTAAAACGTAAAACATTTGTCTTTTTCGTTATAATACTATCTTTTAGTCTGGCCGCGGGCACAGCGCGGGCCGAATGGATTGCATATAATGACAACCTTCGAGAGGCAGGGGACTCGACGGCGGCAAATGTGACCGGCTGGACTATCCATAATAACGATTTAACTCATTCAACAGGCCGGCTGAAAAATCTCGAAACCGGAAGCGATGCCGGAATGCCCATCGTAACGTTCACAATGGGAAACGCCGGCTTGAGTGTCAGCGGCGGCGGCGCCGGCGGCAATCCGGCCCCGGGCACCGAAGCATACGAGATATTCAATGATATCATAGACTTCGGACCAAACAACATCTATTACGGCGGCAGTGGCTGGTGGATGGAGATAGAATTCACCGGATTAGACCCGTCAAAGACTTATACTTTTGTCGGAACCGCTATTCGCTCAAACAACTACCCCACTCGGATTACGCTTGTTACTATCTCAGGTGCGGTCGACTACGTTAATAACAGCAGCGACGGGATTGTCGAAAGGAGCGAGGACCAGTCCAAATTTCTTGCCGGAGATAACAGCATTACCGGTTACGTAATAAGATGGGATGATATCGTGCCCTCTGCCGGTGGGAGCTTCACAATCAGGGCCGAAGCCGATCCGGAATCCGGGGATGATAGAGCATATCCTCTTGCGGGCTTTATGCTGGAAGAGCTTGGCAAGGCCGGGAACCGCTCGCCCCAAGTCGATGCCGGAGATTATGATTCGCTCACATGGCCCAACAATATTTTGCAGTTAAGCCCTGACATTGAGGACGATGACCCATGTGACCTTAACATATTGACGATAAAGTGGTCGAAACTCAGCGGCCCCGGCACGGTGACATTTGAACCGAGTGACGACATTGCGGATCCCTGTGCAATATTTTCCGAACCCGGCGACTACGTCCTTCATCTCCAGGTCTGGGACGAAGTGCCCCAGTTAGGCAGCAATTCCGTGATGATAACAATAATTGAGCCATTACTGGGTGATCTTGACGGCAACAATAAAGTTAACTTCAAAGATTTAGTGCTTTTTAGTGCTCAGTGGCTCGGCCCGGTCAGAAGTCCGGCAGACCTCAACGCACGTGACGGCGTCAATATGGCCGATTTTGCAATCCTGGCCGAAAACTGGCTCGAGGGAGAAGGAGCAGTACTGGTCATAAATGAGTTTCTCGCCAGGAACGACCTCGGAATTACCGACCCGCAGGGCCAGCGCGACGACTGGATTGAAATCTACAATTCCGGCGAAGAAACTATCAATATCGGCGGAATGTATTTGACGGACGATTTGTCCGAGCCGACCAGGTGGCAGATTTCAAATACAAATCCATCTCAAACAACAATTTCGCCGGGCGCCTTCCTGTTGATATGGGCCGACAACGATATAATCGACGACGGTTTGCACGCGAATTTCGAGCTGGACGCCGATGACGGCGAGCAAATCGGCCTGTTCGATACCGATGGTGTAACGCTGCTTGACAGCATCACTTTCGGCCGACAGACGCCGGATGTGTCTTTCGGCCGTGATCCTGACGCCACGAGCAATTGGGTAACCCTTGATCCCACGCCGGGGGCTTCGAACAACGGCTCGTATCTTGCCGTAGTGGCCGATACGAAATTCAGCCAGGACCGCGGCTTTTATACCGAACCTTTCGAAGTAGAGATTACCACCGAAACACCCGGCGCGATAATTCGCTACACCACCGATGACAGCACTCCGACTATGAGCCACGGGCAAATTTATAATCCCGCCTCGCCGATTGTAATCAGCACGACAACCTGCCTGCGGGCGATGGCATACAAGACAGGCTGGAAATCCACCAACGTTGATACGCAAACGTATATCTTCCTCGAAGATGTGATAAACCAGGCCACGAATCCAATTACCGGATCACAGGTTGTGCCGCCTGGTTACCCAAGCTCATGGGGCTCGGTCACAGGCGATTACCAAATGGACCCGGACGTCGTCGGACAGAACGGAAGGGACAAATTCAACGGGCTCTACGCGAATACAATCATAGACGACCTTAAATCGGCCCCGACAATATCGCTCGTCATGGACAAAGACGACTGGTTCGGCAGCAGAGGTATCTATATCAACCAGTCACAGGACGGCACCGAGCGCGTCTGTTCAATCGAGTATATCGATCCGAACACCGAGGACGAATTTCAGGTCAACTGCGCAATGGCCATGCAGGGCGGCGTCAGCGGCGGGGGCACGAGTTTGCAAAGATGGAAGTCGTTCAAGCTGTCCATGCGCCCGAGGTTCAAGACCCAAACCGATGACCGTAAAGCAACAGGCGGGCCGCCGAAGCTCAATTTCAGGCTGTTCGCCGATTCGCCGGTCGAACGTCACAACACTTTCGTGCTGGACGCAGTGCTGAACCATTCATGGCTCCATCCCAGCAGCGGCCAGACGAACACCGCGCTGTACATACAAGATCAATACGTCGCCGACCTTCACAACGCCATGGGCGGCCATTCCCCGCACGGTTCTTACGCACATATTTATATTAACGGCATGTACTGGGGCATGTATTATATCCATGAACGGCCAGATCATGCCTGGGCGGCTGAAATGTTCGGCGGCAACGAGGACGAGTACGACGCTATTAAGCATAACAGCGGCGGCGTGATCAACAACGGCATCGGAGGCAGCGCTACGGCAAACTACAATTCGATGCTCAGCGCGGCAAACGCCGTGCAATCCGACCCGACCAACCTGGCCAGGTACAACGCTTTGACCCAAATGCTGGACGTCGATGATTTCATTACTTACCTGCTGGCCAACTGGTTTCCCGGCAACCATGACTGGCCGCACAAGAACTGGTACGCAACACATCGCAATCATCCCGACGGAAGATGGCGCTTCCATTCATGGGACGCCGAGCACACAGTCGAAGGGGGCAACGATGTCGGCGAAAGCCCATCGGACATCCATAATAAGCTTGACGGAAACACCGAATATCGAATTCGTTTCGCCGACCACATACACAAGCACTTCTTCAATAATGGCCCGCTCTCATATCCGGCCTCGGCCCAGCTTTTCCAAAAAAGGATTGACCAGATGTACCGACCGATTGTCGGCGAGTCCGCCAGATGGGGCGACAACCGAAGGTCCACTCCGTACACACGCGAGGACTGGCTCAGAACCGCCAACGATAAGCTGAACAACTTTTTGCCGGGCCGCTCAAATACCGTCCTTAACTACCTCAAAAGCACCAATCTCTACCCGAACGTAAATGCGCCGGTCTTCAGCATAAACGGCGGCCACGTCCCGACCAACAGCAGGCTGACAATGAGTGCATCCGGCACGATTTGGTATTCGCTCAGCGGCGCCGATCCCCGCTTACCGGGAGGGGCTGTCAACCGCTCCGAAGCAAATGTTTACGCCGGACCAATCACTCTGACAAAAAACGCTCACGCTAAAGCACGCGCTCTAAGCGGCAGCACATGGAGCGCCCTGAACGAGGCAGTCTTTGCCGTCGGGCCGGTCGCCGAGAACCTGCGCATCACGGAGATTATGTACAATCCTGCCGACCCGAACACCGAGTTCATCGAATTGAAAAACATCGGCACGCAAAGCATAAATCTCAATTACGTCACCTTTACAAATGGTATCGACTTTACATTCCCGGATGTTGATCTTGGTCCCGGCCAGCACATTCTTGTCGTCGAGAACATAGACGCTTTCACGAAAAAGTACGGCCAGGGTCTGAATATCGCCGGTCAGTACTCCGGCAGCCTCAACAACGGCGGCGAACGCATTGAGCTTCTGGACGCCGCCAGTACTATAATCCACGACTTCAAATACAGCGACGGCTGGTTTGTCATAACAGACGGCATGGATTTCTCGCTCGTTGTTATAGATCCGATCAATACTGATCCAGCCGCCTGGGGCGACAAAAGCACATGGCGGCCGAGCGCCGGCCCGGGCGGCTCTCCAGGCACCGAGCAGGTCCCGGAGATCGGAGGCGTGGTCATAAACGAAATTCTCACCCACTCGCACGCCGAGGCCCCCGACTGGATAGAGCTTTATAACACCAACGGCCACGCCGTCAATATCGGCGGCTGGTTCCTCAGCGACGATGAGCAGGACCTCAAAAAATACGAAATCCCCGCCACCACAATAATAGAGCC
>JAFGPJ010000257.1 GCA_016936275.1 Sedimentisphaerales bacterium | reverse complement strand
GGAGGGCAATAAGCTGACCCTGGCTGCGAGTGAGCCGGGCTCGATGTACCGTCCGACTTTTTTTGATTCCACAGGCGGAGTAATGCTTTTTTCTTTAACCCGGAAGTAAGACCATTATGTTTATCACACGCCGGGCCCGAGTTATCGCCCGGCGTGTATCTACTTACAAATTCCATGCTTTAGCGAAGGCTCTGAAGCTGCGGTCATAGGTTCTCTCGACATCGTCGGGGAAACAGCAGCCGGGAAGTTCCTTCATGCCCAAATGATATCTCAAACACTCACAGCACACTCCTTTCTTGTCACAGCCGGGATATGAGCAGTTGCAGTCTTTAAGGTTTAGTTCTTTGTTGCATTCCATATTCAAGTCTATCCTTTTGAAAAAAAGGTTCTAATTCCTGGTTGTGAGTCTATAAAGGCTGATGCTCAGTGGCGGCACTTCCAGCTTGTCGGAAATGCCCGTTACCGATTTTTCTTTAATCACCACGTTAGGTTCATCGCCGGGATTATTGTAGGCCATCGGGTCCGAGTTCTCGATCAGCCAGAGCTTGCCGGAGCCGGTCAGTTGAGCGCCCTTTATGTCTAAATCAAGCTGGTGCTGTTCTTTTGTCGGATTCACGATGCTGATGGTTAAGGCGTCGTGCTTGTCGGTCCATGCGGCGGATACGTCGAGCGGCAGAACATCACCGGCAATAGAGATCGGCACAGTTCCAAAATTGTTCCGATAGAGTTTCAAAACCAGGCCGGTAGTTTCAAAAGCGGCGTCGGTCTTGCTGGTCTTGATGCAGCCGATGACGTTGACCGTCTGGGCGTAATTTGCCAGGAAGATTATGTCCGAATTACGGAAATATTCATGCAGCCCTTTGGCGATACCAAGCCCGTCTTTATGAAAATATCGCGTTCCGAGCTCGCCGAACTCGTGCCGTCCGTACCAGTAATTCCATTCGGTCATGGCGATTTGTATGTCTTTTCCTTTCAGCGAATCCAGCTTTTCTCGAAGTCGCTTATGAAACTCCACCTTTTGTTTGATATTGTCGGCGATTTGAGCGATGTGTTCTACGAGATCGGGTTTTTCCTGGCAGTAAAAATGCTCGGCGATAAGGTCGATATGCTCAGCGCAATTTTTCAGCAGACCTTCGCTCCACTGCCCGGCATTGCCCGAAGCAATCGGCACTATATCCGGGTCAACTTCGCGCATCTTATCGACGACCCAGTTATGTTTGCGGACATAATGTTCGAGGCTCATGTAACCGAGCTGCCAGCGGCCCCACATTTCGTTGCCGATGGCCCAATAGCGAACGTCAAAAGGCTCCGGCATCCCGTTTTTGGCCCTTGCGGCACCCATCAATGTATCGGTCGAGCCGTTTGCGTATTCGAGCTGGGCTGCCGCCGAGTAGGCGTCCCCGAAGCCGGTGTTGACAGTCACCAGCGGCTCGGCATTGAGCAGGCGGCAAAATCGAATGAATTCATTGAAGCCGAAGTCGTTGTGCTCGACGCCGGTCCATGCGGGATTCATGCGGGGCGGGCGTTTGTCACGGGGGCCGATGCCGTCTCGCCAGTCGTAGCCGCTGACGAAGTTCCCGCCGGGCCAGCGATACATCGGGGCGTTCAGCTCTTTTAGAATCTCCAGCGTATCGGCGCGCATGCCTTCGATGTTGTCCGCCGGCATGAGGGAAACGGTGCCCACAAAGCACGGGGCCTGTGAGACCTCGATTCCAAGCTTGCCCTTGGCCGTATCGGCGCCCGCGGTGAACTCGAAGGGGTACTTGTTATAGTCACTCGCAACAACCAGGGTCTGAACGGACTCTTGTTGTTCCGGCTCGTCGCCCCAGATAAGAGATATCATCACGTTTGTATTTTGCCGCTGGGGCTTGAGATAGATATAACCGACGTATTTCTTGTTTTTAACCAGCCCCAGGTCGAGCTGCTGTATACCGCTGCCCGGTTTAATAAGCGGCGTATGCTCTCCGACGAACGAATCTTCCTTAACCATCGTCACCGAGTCGGTGGGCCCCATGATTTGCCAGGGCGAGGCACCGACAATTGCGAACGGATTGTCCTTCGCGACGGCCCGCGTGCCGCGATAGGGATCGTAGTTCTCTGTGATGGGGAAAGAGAACTTGCGGTCTTCGAGCATCTCGGCCCAGATGCCGCCATAGATGCACCGCCCGAGGTGCTCGATAAACTGGCCGTAAATGAATTTGGAAATCGGCTCGCCGGTCTTGCCGGCATCGATTGTTACGGCGTGTTCGGCGCCGAGGACTGCCGCCGGAACAAAGGCTCCGACCAAAACCACAATTGCCAATAAGACTGTGTAGATGAAACGTGCTTTTGACATTTCAAATCTCCTTTCCAATTTTCGCTTAAACCGGTTTTTGCTTTCGCCAACAGCGGGCGAAAATCCAATCAGAAACATTTTAAGCTGAATCAGGAAAAATGCAATTCAATAATGTCTTTATCGTTCAGGATGTGGTTTCGCTGGACGTTTTGGCCGTCATAGACGCCGGTGCCCCAGATTTTTGCTGATTTTAATTTTTCAGCCAACTGGCGGTGAATTTGGGTGGCCAGGTCCATGACGGTTGAGCCGGCAGGCAGCGTGAACGGTTCGGTCATGTCGGGGGGCTTGCCGGGCGGCTTGGCGTAAACGCGGATTATTTTTAACAGATAATAGAATACGCCGGTGAGCTTTTCGAGACCCGCGCCGGTCACGGTGGAAATCTCAACGAACTCCAGAGGACGCTCACACAATTGCTTTAAGTCTTCAAGAGCATTGGCCTTGGCGATGTCGGATTTTGTGCAAATGCAGAACACTTCCTTGGCGCGAGCGTTGCCCTGCTCGTCGGAGGCCGGAGTTTCGGCGTCTATGAGGAGGTTTCTCGATTCCAGAAAGTCCATGCAAACGCCGAACTGCTCAACGACGTCGCCGGAAAGGTCGATGACAATCGCTATCAGGTCGCAGTTGCGGTACGTTCCGACCTGGCCCGGCGCGATATAGTCGGCCGTAATCGGCGGCATATCGACTAATTGAATCTGAATGTCTTCGTACGCCACCATCCCGGGCACGGGCGCGTTCGTTGCGAAAGGAAAATCCGCCACGTTGGCCTTCGCATTGGTCAGTGCGGCGACGATTGAACTCTTGCCGCAGTTGGGCGTTCCCAAAAGAACTATTTGGCCCGCACCGCTTTTGGGCACGTGAAATACGTCCACGTGCGTGCCGCCCTTTTTCTGCGTTCCGGCTTCTTTTAGCTTGCTGAGCTTCTTGCGCAGGTCGGCCTTCAGGTGGTCCGTGCCCTTGTGCTTGGGCATCACGGCCAGCATCCGCTCCAGCGCGAGAATACGCTCCTCGTTCGTAGTGGCGCTTTTGTACCACTTCTCGGCCTTAAAATATTCCGGTGTAAGATTCGCAGGCATAGACTCACATGAATAACAAATTCCAGATATATCAATTATCAAAACTATAATACCATAGCCTGGTTGTCAATGTTGCGCTAAGGCAGGTTTTCCAGGTCTGCCAGGTCCTGGTGGCGGCCGGAGGCTTTCTTATTTAGTTTGAGATGATACAGATCTATCAAATTAACAGAAACTCCATCAATGGTGTCCTGCACACGTTTGGAGTAGCATTCAGTAAAATCGACTCCTGAGATTGTTGTGGCAATTTCAATCCTGATCGGCGGCACGCCCAAGCGGATGATTTGCCACTGTTGCAGGAACAGCTCGTGTGAAAGTTCGGGCAGGTCGAAGCCGAATTCCTTCAATGCGGCAACAATCCTATCGGCGTTGGCTGGGTGTATTGCGACCCAGATGTCCATATCGGCTGTTGCACGCGGATACCCATAATAATTGACCGCGTAACCGCCGATGAGCATGTACTCAACCGCATGAGCGTTGAGCAATCTCAAGAATTCTTTGAAGTCGGGTGGTAGATGGATCATAGCCATAAATGATCTGACGCATCAGTTCCGCAGCTTCAAGTCGCTCGTGTGGAGTCTTGGAAAGCCAAAAAACTTTCTCGTCCGATGGCTCAAGAAGAGATGCGACGGATAATGCTTTCCGGTCTATCTTCATAGAGTGTTGCGTGGGGCTTGCCCCACCAGATTTCTTGTCCATAACAATATTATACCAGAAAGAACGAACCATGTAAACACTGGATAAATCATCGATGCCCAGGATGCAACACCTGACAGGGAGAAAGAAATCCCGGTGAAACATTCATCCGTCATGAATCAACCTGCGACTCTCTCCGCGACGAGGTCGCCGACTTCGCTGGTCGAGTAGCCCATCCGACCGGCCTGCATCGATTTTAGCTTATTGCCGGTGGCAAACTTGACGGCGTCCTCGATGCACTTGCCGGCCTTTTCCTCGCCCAGCGTTTCCAGCATCATCTGCCCGGCACAAATCGCCGCCAATGGATTAATGACGCCCTTGCCAGTATATTTCGGGGCGCTTCCTCCTATCGGCTCGAACATGCTGACGCCTTCCGGATTGATATTACCGCCGGCGGCGATGCCCATGCCGCCCTGCACCATCGCGCCGAGGTCGGTGATGATGTCGCCGAACATGTTGCCGGTGACAATCACATCGAACCATTCGGGATTCTTCACGAACCACATACACGTGGCATCAACGTGGTAATACTCCCGTACGATTTCCGGATACTCGGCCTTGCCCAACTCGTGAAAGGCCCGCTCCCATAAGTCATAAACATAAGTCAGCACGTTTGTCTTGCCGCTCAGGGCGAGCGTGTTTTTGTCGCCCTTGCCGCGTGACTTCTTGCCGTGCTTGCGGGCGTACTCGAATGCGTATTTAAGACAGCGGTCCACCTGAAAACGGGTATAAACGGCAGACTGCACGGCCACCTCGTGAGGCGTCCCTTTCATTGTAAAGCCGCCTGTGCCGGTATAGAGGTCACCGGTATTCTCGCGAACGACCACAAAGTCGATATCATCGGGCCCTTTGTCCTTTATCGGCGTCGCAACACCTGGATAAAGCTTGACCGGGCGCAAATTTATGTACTGGTCCAGCTCGAAGCGGGCCTTGAGCAGAATGCCTTTTTCGAGGATTCCCGGCGCCACGTCCGGGTGCCCAATCGCACCTAATAGAATAGCATCGAATTTGCGAAGCTCTTCAACAGCGCTATCCGGCAGAGTTTCGCCTGTTCTTTTATATCTTTCGCCGCCGAAATCGAATTCGGTCATTTCGAGCTTGAAACCAAACTTAGCCGCGGCGGCTTTCAACACCTTCACCGCTTCGGCCGTAACCTCCGGCCCAGTACCATCACCCGGCATCACTGCAATCTTATACGTCGCCATTTCTACCTTTCTTAATTAATCACAGATTTCACAGTTTAAAACCGATTTTCATTCCTTTTACCCCGCCAGATAGCAAAGCTTATCTCACCGGGGTTACTTTGCCCACGTACTATACTTTGCCAGGCCTGAATTATCAAGAAAATCTATATAGATATGGTCGGCAGCTACTTAAAAGGCGAAGCAAAGGAAACGGATGGTAAAAAGGCAATTCATAACAAAGAAATGCAGAAGATACAACATCCCGGGACATACCCATGAGCTTACATTCAGTTGCTGCCACCCGTTGCTTTAATAACTATGCTGCTTCCACTGGAAACATCCCATAGTTTGGCCCAGTCGCTTTTCATTTTTCCAATAATATTGACGGCCGAAGCGGCACGAATTTCATCGCCGCATGACGCCGGCGTAGGGCCGAAGAATATACAGATAGCATTTCCAGTCGGCCAGAATCCTATCTCGCCGGCCTCCAGCACTTCCCGGCTGTCGGATTCAAGTCCCGCCGTAACTGGTATCGAGAAATATATCTCTCCGCCCCAGCGTTGGGCAGATGCCTCTATGGGCAGTTTGCTGATTATTTTCTTTGCCGTTGGGCCGTCATTTAATTCCGCTTGGACCTGAACATTTTCAGCGATAATCTCTATCTTCTGCGGCATCTGTAATCCCCTGTATGTCCATGGGTATAAAAATTCAGGGGTCAGACGCTTTTCGGATTTGCCTGACCCCTTTATTTAGACCATTAAATGTCGATTCCTGTGATCAGCGTTATTTGCCGAGGGCCTGTTTCAGGTCCATCGCGTGCTCCTGCTCAGTGGCAAGGATGTTTCTCAACTGTTGTGCCAGGGCAAACTCTTTGAGCTGCTCGGCCTGTTCGACCCGCAGCTTATACCTCTTTATCGCATCTTCTTCGCCGGCAAGGTCCTGCCGGAGCATCTCATCGTTGTCTTCTGATGTGGAAATTTTGCCCACATCGACACTCGGACTGCCGCCGAGGTAGTCTATCTGGTCCGCCAGAATCATGGCATGCTGAACCTCCTCGTTTGCATGAATCTTAAGCTCTTTTATGATATCGCCGTATGCCGCACCTGTCATTACCGCCGCGTGATTTATGTATTGTATTGCTGCGGAATACTCCAGCTCCAAGTCCATATTCAGCAATTCGACCAGTTTTTTCTGTGTTACAGCCATTGTTTATCTCCTTCTCATTTCTGTTTAATAGGGTTCAAATAAATCTTTAGCACATCTTATCAGGCTGAATTATTATCTCCTTATAATCCATAAAAAGCAAAGGAGAATTAGAGTAATTCTTTAATCCTGCAGCTGAAATCCTTTAAAGTAGTGGTTGAGGAATAAGGAACAACAAATCAGATATTCGGCTTATTGTGGGCATAATCCAACAGATAAGAAATTAATGGATTTCAACCTTTCATTTTTTCCCTGAATAAGCGAAGCGAATGAAGTGGATGGTGAAATACTTAAAGAAACGGGGTGTATTTCGCCGTAATCAGTCGTCACGGAAACAAAGCCCCCTTAGAGAGTGAAACTCCGATGACCATAGATAATGATGCAGCGTGAAAGTCAGCGGCTGCTGCTTTGGCTTAGAATTAGCTCGTCTTTCTCGGCCGGCTCATAGGCGGCCAGCAACGCTCGCATCAGGTCCGTTGTAGTCACTATGCCTCGCAGCTTTTCCTGCTCGTCAATCACCGGAAGGCAGCTTATTATATTCTTGTTCATAATATCCGCGGCATCTAAGACGCTGAAGCCGGGCGGAACATGGAAAACTTTCGACTTCGGTACCATAATGCTCTCGAGCGGCAGTTCGGGAATTTTGGCATGTGGTGTGCTTGCGAAAAGGTGCTCTCGAAATTTCTTTGGTGGTCTTGGCGGTCGCCTGCCGGCAAAGGGAAGACTCTTCAGGATGTTCCTGTCGGAGACCAGCCCTACAAATGTCTTCTGCTCATCAATGATAAGGATGTGTCTGATCTCTTTGGTCTGCATTACTTCAATCGCTGTGGCTAAGTTGTCCTTAGCATCCAGACAAATCGGCTGCTCGGTCATAATCTCTTGAACCGTTCGAGAAATCCACGAGAACAGGACTTCGGCCTTAGCTGAATTATTAGAAGCCATTGCAGCATCTTTCAATTCCATGCATAGCTGCTTGACTGCTTTATCGAGCCTGAAGAGGAGCTTTATGAGTTCGGTGATCGTGATGGTACCCACTAAATCACCTTTATCGAGAACGGGCAGCATATCAATATGGTAGCGGACAAGGGCTGCAATAACGTCCTGTATCGGTGTTTGAAGTGAGACAGAATGGGGTTTTCTGGCGACTATTTGTACCAGCAACTGCCGCAGGGCTCTTCGGTCTATCTCCTGCTTATGAATACCGGTTTCTTCGTCATCTGGTACATTCAGGCGCAGCACATCTCGTTGTGAAACAACACCGACAAAGTACGGCTTCTTCTCCCCCTTATACGGAAGGTCCACCACGGGGACGTGCTGGACCTTGTAAGACTCCATAAACTTTATGCATTGATTGACGGTATGATCAAGGGTCAGCGTTTTGACGTCGGCGTTCATGATGTCTCGGGCAACATGCATAGGCTCAAGAGGAACGTCTTTCTGCGTCCACATCTCTTCTATCACGTCGATGAGTTTGTGTTGTACATTTTCCATACTGTTTTGTGTCTCCAGTCTTCGAGGTGGCGTAATCATTTGGTGTGTCTGCTGTTTTTTTTCATTATCGGCTGAAATTGAGGCTCGCTTTAGTGAATTCTGCCCGAATAGAGCTATGATTGCATGCAGCCCGGCGTGTTCTATATCACAGAACTGATTAAAGGCAAACAACTGAAGACAGACCCGGATTATCAGGAAAATCTCTTAAAAGCGGCTGAATAAGCGAAAAATTGAGTGTTACAGCCACCCGTTGCAAACGCAGGTCTATCCATTAACAAATAATATCCTCCACAGAATGTCGCCAATACCCAAGGGAATCATTTGTGATTTGATATAAAAACATCATAATTATTATTCCTTGTTCCATATGATTTTATATTGTGGGGAGCTTCTAAGAATACCTCATACGTTGATTTAATTAGAATTGCCAATTTTCTTTTTGCATGAAGTCTTCAAGATTGATGCATTCTATATCAAAATGTTTGCAAACATTGGGAATCTTTGCCGCGTTTTCCTTATATACTTCTTCAGTAACAACAATAGCATTCTCATGTTTTGCTTTTGCAATTACGAATGGATCAGCAGTTGGTCGTCCACTTAAAATCTTCTTCTTTTCAATGAGCTGCTGAAAATGTGCTACT
>JAFGPJ010000256.1 GCA_016936275.1 Sedimentisphaerales bacterium | reverse complement strand
TGCCGTACGTATTAGCCAAAGCCCACAGCGCCAGACGCTTGCCGACGTCCTGCTTGTTCTTCGGATGAATATCATTGGCCTCGCCGATATCTATAATCACGGCCATTCCCGTATTCGGCAAAGCCAGCGTCATTAACTGTGCCTCGCGCAGCTCGGCCCAGGAACTTTCGTCCGGCTCCGGCTTGGTTTTCATAAAGTTGGCCAACTGTACGAACAAAAATGGAAATTTCCCCACGCCCCAATCGTCGCGCCAGTTCTTAATCATGCCGCCAAAGAGCGTGCGGTATTGATAGGCCCTGCCGGCATTCGATTCGCCCTGGTACCATATCGCACCGGCAATACCATAAGGAATCAGCGGAGCTATCATTGCATTATATAAACCCGAAGGCGAGTGAGGATGGCCGGGACCTAACGGCTCGCCGGGTCTCCAGGGGGGATTTGTACCCTCGGCTTTGGCCTTCTCGACAGCCTGCTTCCATTCGGCTAGTTTTTGCTCGTACTCTTTCTTTGCCTGCGGATAGTTCGCGACGGCATCTGCATATCGTTTGAGAATAGGAGCAAAATCCTGATTTGCTTCGAGCACCTCTTTCCTTGTCCACGCCTCGGCGGGCGTTCCGCCCCAGGATGTATGAATCAAGCCGACCGGCGCATCAAGCTCTTTATGCAAGTACCGCCCGAAGAAATACGCCACTGCCGAAAAGCCCGGTACTGTTTCAGGGCTGCACTCGACCCAACTGCCCTCGCAATCCGATTGCGGCTCGTCCGCTACCGTGCGCTTAACATAGAAAAGCCGGATCTTCGGATAATTCGCTTCGGCGATTTCCTGCTCGGCGTTTGCTGACGACTGCACCGACATTTGCATATTCGACTGGCCCGAAGCGACCCAGACCTCGCCGACCAGAATATCCTTGATTGTTATCGAGTTCTTGCCGGTGAGGGTCATTTCATGAGGCCCGCCCGCCTTAGGGGGATTGAGCTGGAACGACCATTTGCCGTCCTTGTCTGCCCTGACCGAAAACTTCATGCTGTTCCAGCTCACGCCGACCATGACCTCTTCGCCAGGCTCGGCCCAGCCCCAGATTGTGACTTTCCCGCCCTGCTGCAAAACCATGTTATCGCCGATAATCGCCGGCAGTTTTATATCAGCAAAAACAGCGCCCGCGCCGGCAAGCAGAACTATTAATATTACTCGTAGGGTGGGTTTTAACCCACCGATCAACAATGGTGGGGCGAGCCCCACCCTACAATCTTTCCTTTCGTAGCTCATGCTTCGACTCCTAATTATTCGTACAGCGTTCCGCGTCCAGCGTGCTGCGAACATACGCAAAACACAGTCCTATGGCCTCCCTATGGCGAACGATGAACGCCGAACCCAACAAAAACCCCGCCATTAAACCAACTTTATCCGGAAAATGCAACCACTCCGACCGTCTCGTGATGGTTTTTCTGTGAAATAACACATATGAAATACAAAAAAATGCCCATTTTTTTTATTCTTTGACAAACCAAAGCGTGCGCCAGGAGAAGCTGGTGCGATTCAGCAGGTAAAATCCTGCCCGGCCAAAGTCAGCCGACCGGCCCCCCTTCTTGCTTTCGCAAGAAAGCAGGGGGGACCCACTCGAAGGGGCCGGCGGTCAATCGTTGAGCGATGAGAAAGTGAAGGCCATACACAGAGATGGATAACCTGAGACGGACAAAACTTGCTCTGATATCGAGATGGACTTGCTATAACCTGCTGTTCTTACAGGAACTCTGACAGTTACTCGGCAAGGAGAAAACTGTTGGTGTTTAGCATAAATATATTTTATGTAGCCGTCAAGTGAGACTGGCTGAAGAGCCGGATGAGGGAGATCTTCAAGTCCGGTTCTGTGAGGGGCGTAAAGCTCTATTACAAGGCTGAATATTGTGGCACTCCTCAATCGAAAGAGAGGAGAAACAGAGAATACAAAGTATGCCTAAATAATTGAGCTTTACGTATACTCGACCAATCCTTCGACACTTCGGCCTTGCTCAGTGCAGGCTTTGCTCAGGACAGGTTTTTAGGAGGGCTAAATCGACGTAAGGAATTATATGAAAGGCGTTTAAAGCAATATATAGAACTGCTGGGAATAAAAAAAGGGCTGCAAGCGAATGCTTACAGCCCTAAGAAACTCATAGCATTATTCAACTGCGGGTGGATCAGGATCAGGATCAGGATCAGGTGGACAAGGTTCCGACTTCACAAAGATAGCTTCGACTGTTATATCTTCAGTAATCGTAACAGTTGTGCATGCCGAAAGCTCATCAGCTACAGGCCCTGTCCAGAATTTGAAACGATAGCCGGCGTCGGGTGTTGCTACAAGATCGACAACCGTGCCGTAATCGTATTCGAACACACCCTCACCCGGAGTGGTGACTGAGCCGCCGTAATTCGAAGAAATCGTCAAGGTATGCTTATCAATTTCGAAGTTAGCGATCAGCGTATAATCTCCGTCGGCAGTCACTGTCGTGCTGGCACTGCCCGGGTCTGCTACCTTGCCGGCATCCACGGCCGTTCCTGTCCAGCCAACGAAATGATAATGCGCGTCGGGAGTAGCTACGACACCTACCTCCGTACCAATATCATATACGAACGCTCCCTCGCCCGGCGTGGTTACCGAGCCGCCTTCAGTCGAGGAGATTGTCAGAGTACAGGTGTCTAATACGAAGTTAGCCTTTACATTAAGGTCCCTGTTTATATATACGCGTGTAAAGGCACTATCCGGATCCTGTACAAACTCGCCGTCCACAGCAGATCCAGTCCAATTCACAAACTTGTAATTCTCATCTGCTACAGCCAACAGCTGAATCTGGGAATCGCTGTCTATGACGATCAGACCTTCGCCGGGATCTATTACAGAGCCGCCGGCCGTGGAGGAAACCGTAAATTTGACGTTCACTGCAGCAAAGTTTGCCTTCAAGTTGCATTTGCCATCTACGAGTACGGTTGTACTTGCGCTGCGCGGATTTGCTACTTTACCGGCGTCCACAGCAGAACCTGTCCATTTCAGGAAATAATAATACTGATCTGGTGTGGCCGCTACTGACACATTTGAGCCGTGTTCATATGAAAATGTTCCCTCGCCGGGTGTAGTTACGGAGCCGCCGTTTGTGGAGGAAACCGTTAGATCGGCAGCAAAGTGGGCCTTCAAGCTATAATCTCCATCCATAAGTATGGTTATACTTGCACTGCCCGGATCTACTTTACCGGCGTCCACAGCCGAACCTGTCCATTTCAGGAAATAACAATTATCATCCGCTGCGGCTTTCACTTCAACCTCGGTTCCATCTTCGTATGTAAATGCCCCTTCGCCCGGAGTGATTACGGATCCTCCGCCCGTGGAAGATATTGTCAGAGTGCGGGGTAGTATCGTAAAAACACCAAGCAGCTCCACTTCGGCGATCTGCATGCTGTTCTGAGCAACGGGATCTCTAATGGTCGGGAACATCAGTTGATAGTGGGCGTATGACTTATCATTGTCAAACATAATCGGCGTTGCGTTCTTTGTGAAACGCGGCCACGCTTCTTCGCCTGCGAAATCAACCACATCACCTACAGCAATCAACTCATATGGACCATCAATACTCACATTCGAACCATACAGCTCAAAGGTAATCGGATCACGTTCCGGTGCATCATTTGCTGTCGTTAACGTTATTCCGGTAACAATACTCGGTCCGTCTAACGGCGTAATCTGGACACCACTGGGTCCTATGTCACCCGCAAAGTGCAGGAATTTCGTGCCTGTGTTATTATCGATTGCATACATAGGAGCTTCAGCAGGAGGCCAGCCGACATCATTCCAATCGGTCTCGGGCTGGTCAGGAACACCCTTGACGATATCGCCCGGCGCGGTGATATCCCACATCTTTTCCGGGATGTAATACCTGACCGCGTTGAGGAACATCTGCTCACCATCCGGATACAAATCATACAAGGCCGCAGCTTGTCCGCCCGTTACACCGGAAGGTTCACGACTGCCGGTCAGGAAGACCAGGCGTGGTCCACCCAGTACATCATCTGGGCTACCGCTGGAATTCTGCAATGTAGCTCCAGCAGGCAATTCAGCGATGACCATGCCGCCAACAGGACCTGTGTCCGCTGATACTTCCGCGATCATGGCCAGAACCGTCCCTTCTTCATCGAGGTTATTGTTATTAATCGAGATGCCCCGCGATATAATACTCGGGTCAGTGGGAAGCGGGACCGCGCCTTCGGCGTACGGATTGTCCATAACGCCGTCGGTCAATGCGATTCCGGCAAAAATCGGGTGGGTCGGATCAGTGACCGCCAGCCTGATATCTCCGGTGGTGTCCGGCATATCACCACCATCAGTAAAGCCCAGGCGACTGTTACGCAGCGTGTAACCATTCAGGTTAATCATGGGAGCCGTGATGCTGTTCCAGAGGGTGGCGCCGCTACCGCTATAATGTCCACTGTTTGCTGTACGGCTAATAATCACCAGATCAAAGGTATTGAGGTATTCCACATCTGGAGTCTGCGAGGTGAGAACACGCGTCACGCTGTAGCCGTTGGCCTTCAACAGGTCGGTATACCCAATATCCGGCGCCATTGTGAAGCCGACAGCGGCTGCATCAGCATGGGGCTCGTCGTCGGCAGCGTGGTAGGAGACCCAGGCAATATCACCGGCACTTATGCCCTCAACAATCTTGATGTTGCTAAATGT
>JAFGPJ010000255.1 GCA_016936275.1 Sedimentisphaerales bacterium | reverse complement strand
GGCATATAACTGCCCGCGCCTGATTTCTGACGCGCTGCAGCGCAGGCATCAATATCGCCACTAACATCGCTATAATGGCAATAACCACCAATAATTCTATTAATGTAAAGCCCTTTGCTTTTCGCATAAGAATTATTCTTTATTCATGGGCTTCCCACCAGAGCCGGGGATAGTCCTGCCCATCGAGAATCCACCAGATATTTTCCGTGCCGTTGTCGGTCTCGCCGGCAAAGTCCCAGCCGGCGTTTAAGAACGTGCCGGCCGTCTGCATCTCGGCCGTGGTCTTACCTTCCCCGCCGTAGCTCCTGGCAAGCCCGCTACTCTCGACATCCCAAAAGCTTCTATTTACCGGCCCTCCCCAATCGGCGCCCAGCAGACCTCCCTTTTGTTTGCCCGTCAAGTTTGCTGAGGCCGAATAGCAATTATTGATATTGCCGACGCCAAGGCTCCTTCCGGAACCATTGCTGCCCACAAGACCTCCAACATACCATTCACCGGTGACATTGCCTCTTGCATAACAGTTGACCGCCTCGCCGGACGAGCATCTTCCCGCAAGGCCGCCGACTGCGTTTCGTCCTTCAACGTCGGCGTTGGAATAGGATGCTTTTATGCTGCCGAGGTTATTTCCGACCAGACCGCCGACGCTGTCTCTTCCGGTCGTATCACCTGTAAAATAACAATTCTTTATAAGCCCGTCTGAACCATTTTCCCCGACCAGCCCGCCAGTCTCATCTTGTCCTGTAACGCTGCCTGACTCTACATAGCAGTTTGTTACTGTTCCTTCTGTCAACAATCCAACCAGAGAGCCATGAAAATTTCCTGCATCCACATGAACGTCAGGGGCGATCAATCCCAAATTACTGATTCTGCCATTGGACACATATCTGAAAAGTCCGACTGCTGTATCTTCAGCAGAAGTATAGCTGAAATTCGAGATTGTGTGATCGTTGCCGTCAAATGTTCCCTGGAATTGAAAATATTCGCTTGCTATCAATCGAAAATCCATTCCGGCCAGATCGATATTGTTGGCAAGCTTGAAATGTGCGCTCATTAATCCTGGATTATCGCCGATACCGTTCAGTTCCTGAGCCATCGAGATTAAATGAGGATCGTCAATCTCTCCGGTTCCCCCCGAGAAAGCTGGTAACTCAGGCGTAGGTGAAATCTGCCACTTAAGGACCGGATAACCACCCCCCTCAGGCTCTGCCCATGTGTCGCCAGGCTTATCCGGTGCACCGACAAAGTCCCATCCGGCATCGATAAAGGTTTGGGGGTCCTGCATCTCAAGCGTCGTCTTGCTTACGCCGGCATAGCTGTCAACGTGCCCGCTGGTTTGAATGTCCCAGAACGAGCCGCTAATCCCATCGTTTTCGTAGCTTCCTACAAGCCCTCCGATGTAATAGTAGTCCCCTGAAACATGTGCGACCGAATAGCAATTAAGTATAATGCCGTACAAGATAAAGCCCATGTGAGAAACGTTTACGTTGTTTCCTACCAGACCGCCTACGAAACTGTAGCCGGTGACGTTGCCGCTGGCATGGCAATCGACAATCTCGAAATCACCCGAATTGAATCCGACCAGGCCGCCTACCTCATACCGCCCGCTGACAGCAGCGGATGAGTAAGAAGCTGTAATAATGCCACGATTAATTCCGACTAAACCACCGATTTGGTCTCTTGCTGTTATAGTGCCGGAGCAATAGCAATCAGCCACACTGCCTTGATTGTCGCCGACGAGCCCGCCGGAGGTATAATCCGCCTCAACATCAGCAAGTGAATAGGAGTCAATGATTCCACCCCTGTTAATTCCCAAAAGGCCGCCGATATCTTCATATCCCGAAACGCTGCCCGTTGCGTAACAGGCTATGATTGAGGATGTGTAACCGTATCCCACCAGGCCGCCTACACGTGAATCTCCGAGGACCTCGCCTGAGGCTGAGCAGCCGGCCAGATGGCCTGTGTTATATCCAACGAGTCCGCCTATATCACGGCTGCTAAGGATAGAACTCTGGCTGCTTCCTTCTGTCCTGGCCTCGGCAGATGAGTTTTTGATTGTCCCGCTGTTACTTCCCGCCAAACCACCGATGTTATCACGTCCGATGACTTCTCCGCTGGCAGAGCAGTTGTCGATTGTAAAGCCATTACTCCCAATAAGTACGCCGACGTCGCTATCTCCGCTGACAAATCCGGTAACATGACAGTTGGTGATTGTTCCCGTGCTGTCCCTATCACCATCAGCAGAACCAACCAATCCACCGATATAATCACGTCCGGAAATGTTCCCGTTTTCGACATAGCAACCTGTTATAGCCCCCCCTTCAAAATTTCCAACCAGGCAGCCATGAAAATTACCCCTGTCAATATCGAGGTTTGAATTAATCAATCCCAGATTTTTGATCAGGCCTCCAACCACATGACCGAAAAGCCCTATGGAGGTAGCATTTTCGCAAGTGTAGTTGAAATTCGAGATTTTTTTGTTATTTCCGTCAAAAACACCGGTGAAGGCATTGACTCGGCTTGTCCCGATAATGTTGAAATCCGTTCCTCTGTAGGTACTAAGATTGATATCGTCCATTAGTTTGAAATGCTTGTCCCAGTCGTTCGGATCAGCGCCGATTTCGTTCATCTGTCCGGCGGTGTAAATCAGATAAGGGTCCTCAGGCTGGCCTGTACCGCCGCCGTATTCTCCCTGGGCCGGCAGAACTAATGAGAATGAGCAAAACAACACAAGTGAAATTTTCATCAATCTACAGTGTTTACTGTTCTGATCCGAAAAGCTGAAAATATTTCTTAAATTATACATATTTCACTCCTCTTGATTAAAATGCTCGCAATGCGAGGCTTTGCATTAATG
Source organism: Sedimentisphaerales bacterium (assembly GCA_016936275.1). Lineage (GTDB taxonomy): Bacteria > Planctomycetota > Phycisphaerae > Sedimentisphaerales > Anaerobacaceae > JAFGPJ01. Next base: position 1,317 of record JAFGPJ010000255.1, on the reverse strand, counting down.
ACGTCAATTATTTCTCTTATGAGTAAATACTAGTAGTCCTTAAGGTTCCTCATCCACTCAGGCCAGTCTTCGGGCTTTACGCCGCCGGCTTTGGTCCATTCGTTTGCTGTGTCGAATCCCGGGTGCCATTTCGAAGTCCACAGTTCCTTGAGCCCGATTTTTCTGACCGACCAATCCAGAAACAGACCATTAATGTATCCATCGTGCCGGTTTATGCATGAACCACTCCCCGATGTGCGTGGAGGAGCAGAGCGTGCACGAAACTCCTCCCACGGACCTGTACAATCGACAATCACGGGGATTTGAGCCTTGCCCCTCATCGTGAAAATACTCTTGCCGGACCGAAGCAATTGATAACGAATAGAGGGAAGAGTATCATAATCCTGCCCGAACAGATAGGCATTAAATCCGTAACTGCCGCGAAACCGGGGTTGAGGGCTTGTAATTTCCCAGGCTCTGAAGGTCGATCCAAACGTGCCTTCTATATGATAGTGAAATCTTGGTCCACCTGCGGCGGCTCCGAATACTCCATGTTTTTCCGCCTTGACGGCCATAGGGCAGCAGGCGATGTCCTTTGTCCTTATTTCCTGAAAGACACGAGGCTGGTTCGGATCACCCTCTGGCAGGAACGGACCCCGAAAAAACCAGAGAACATCTCCGAAAAAGGTAGTAGGAAGCAGACCCTGACTATCCTCGGTATAGATTGTCATCACAGACCCCCATTGTTTAAGCTTTGCCTGGCAGACAACTGTTCGTGCCTGATTTCTCGCCTTATGCAGCACAGGGGCTAGGATCGCCATTAATAAAGCTATAATAGCGATTACCACAAGCAATTCTATGAGCGTAAAGGCTTTTGTAGTTATTATACCTGGGGCATAAATTGTCGATTGACTGTACCTATGGCACAAGTTTACTATTTTTACTTTGCGCCGGCCCATTTTTCCGCTTCCTAACGTGCTAACTATGGTATGCGCACACAAACTCCTTCTTTCATTCCTAACTTAATCCGCCGCAGGCGGATTAATTCCGCCGTGTGTTAGTTCCTGCCGTGAATCTCAAAGGTGCCCGCCGAACGGCGAAACCTGTTAATATCCCAACGACTAAATACTATTCTACTATATAAGTCCAACAAGTAGCTAAAATTTGGCGGATTTTTTTGAGATTTTTTATAAATTTTTATGCAAATGAGATTTTCAGCGGTTTAAAGCAGGGTAAAAGAAGAAAAAACCGAAATCCTCTCAAAATTGTTTGCCTTATGCCATTTTCTACTTGCTAAACGCAGTTCGCAATACTCATCACGCACCGCGAATACAAGAG
>JAFGPJ010000027.1 GCA_016936275.1 Sedimentisphaerales bacterium | reverse complement strand
TCCCTTCTCCATTCAAAATTCTGTATTCTTTATTCTATTCGTTAAACATTATACGACCTCGCAGATTAAATGTTAAGAGAATTTCAGAAAAATCTCCGTGAGACGGCGACCTTGATTCGTGCTGGGCACTACGGGAGGATTTTAGTGCTCTTTGGGATCTTCGCGAGGTTATTTTCCCTCATCAGAAGGTGCTAAACGCTTAAGCTCCTCGAACCAGTTTTGTATGTATATTAACTTACGGCCCGGGGTTTCGTCAGTCACCTTTTTACTCACGAGAAACCGGCCGTCCTTGGATACATCTAAGACACGTCCGAAGCTGTCACCCTCCGCGTTCAGATCTGCAAACAGAAACAGCCGCTCTGGCGGCCCCAAAGGCGCATTCGGATCCGAACCTATCTTGACGGCTATCATCTCCTTACCATCGTTGTAATACAATTCGGATGCATCGCGTGACCAGATGGGCAACCTGCCGTCGCCATTGGAGACCGGGAAGCGACGTTAGAAATCGATAAGATGTAAACCAATGCCCGATTGAAACTTCAAACATTCAATCCACCAATCAATCCTCCGATTGGGTCTTTGCAAGCGCACAGATTGCTTCCGAAGATAGGGCATGATCGTAAATTCGCACATCATCAAGGGCCCCATAGAAGCTATTTGCGCCTGTGCCTCCCACACATCCGAATCCAATGGGGGCATCAGTTTTCCGACCAAATGAAAATTGATCTCGGCCTGTCTCTTTGCCATTAACATAGAAAACCAGAATGTTTCCATCGTAGCTTGCCGCCAAGTGTGTCCATTCTCCTTTAGGCAGGATAACACCTCCACAATCTGGCCAATTACCCATACGACTGAAGTAAACATCGTTATTTTTTAACCTAATCGAGATATGCCACATATCCTGTGAGCTGTCTGTTGCGTCGTCCCAATCTAGTTTACCAATAAGGGCTTGATGTTTGCCGTTGGGCCCATCCCATTTGGCCCAGAGCGCTGCAGTAAGTTGACCAGTCTTCTCCGATGGATTCCATCTACCGCAGTCGATCCACTCCTTCCAACTCTGGCCGTCGAAGTAAAATGCCTTACCATAACCAGGCGGTCCATCCACTTGTTTAGGTAAGCCATTCTGTGCCGTACCGTGATGTCCATTGCCGGAAGTGTCCAGAACCGTCCTCCCACGAATATCATCCATCGTCCAGTGAGCAACCGGTTCACTCCAGAGGGTGGTTTTCAGCGCACGATCATCGCGTGACCATTCAGTGATCTGATCCGGAGTAGACCGAGCATTGGGCCTCCGTACAAACCACGCAGCCGCAATGGACAGGACAATAATAATCGTTACAATGATGATAATCGTTTTTCTTCGGGATGTTGCAGAGGTAGCAGCGGGTAGTGCTACCTCATCAAGCTTGCTCAACGTTTCTTTGATTTCAGCGCTTATATTAGAAATATTTTCGAGACGTTGGTTAGGATCCTTTTTCAAACAGCACTGTAGTATTGTGCGTATTTTCGCTGGAGTATCCTGCGGCAGCAGTTCCCAATCAGGTTCGCGCTCGATGATACGCGCTAAGGTATCTGTAGCCGTTTCGCCCTCAAACGGAAGTTGACCAGCCAGCATTTGATACAAAATGCAACCGAATGACCAAATATCTGTGCGGCTATCAACAGGTTTTCCGCGGGCCTGTTCCGGAGACATATAAGCCGGCGTGCCTATTATATGGCCGGCTTGAGTTTCGCTTATCTCACTACTGCCACCTTCGGTTACGGTCGTCTTGGCTAAACCAAAATCCAGCACCTTAACCTGACCATCAGGTGTGATTTTTATATTAGCAGGCTTCAAGTCTCGATGTATTACACCTTTTTTGTGTGCTGCTGAGATAGCTTCAGCGACTTGTTTACTGATTGAAAGGGCTTCCTCCAGCTTAAGTGGCCCGCGAGCTATATGTTCGGTTAGTGTTTCGCCTTCGACATGCTCGAGAACCAAATAGCCTGACTTGTCTTCTTCGATAATCTCATGGATAACTGCGATATTCGGGTGATTCAATGATGCTAAAAGTTCGGCCTCACGTTTGAAACGCATCCTGGCGGTCGAATCGTCTGCCAAAGCCGTAGGAATACTTTTAACAGCTACAGAACGCTTTAGCTTTGTGTCCTTGGCCAGATAGACTACTCCCATACCTCCGCGGCCAATTATATTTACTATTTCGAAATTGCCGACTTTCTTACCGACAAGATCGTGCTGCTCGGTTATATCTTCGAAGTCGCTGTCATCGGCCTTAACAAGAGAATCGAACAGGTTGTTGATTTTGTTCAGTTCCTGTATTCCTTTTCGAATCTGGCTTTCCAATCCGGGATACTGCTTGACGAATTCATCTAAATCAGGTTTCTCCCCATGCATGGATGCATCCACGAATTGCTTCACAGCTTCTTTGACAACATCTTTCTGATTGTCGCCGGCAGCTTTTGCCATTACATCCTCATAAAAACAGTCGTCAGCTCCGCCATCGCACTCGGCATCAGCATTCTAACCGCATCAGGACTCTTTCCTAACTTTTTGCCGATCTCTTTATATGAAAGTCCTTCGATTTTGCTCAAGACAACGATGTCCCTGTATTGAGGTTTCAATTCGTCTATCGCTTTTTCAAGTTTGGCCAAATCTTCCCGCTTTGACATAATTACACTCGGTGTCGTAACATCAAGGTTCCCCTGAACTTCTCGAAGGGCACCATCAGTTGCTGAATTATGGCTGCTAAAACGATGTTCTTTGCGAATATCGCGTTTTGCAGCATGAAATTTATCCCAATTGTCGGCGAGTGCGTTTTGTGTAATCTTCGATAACCATCGTACGAAATCACCCTCATCTTTATAGGTGAAATCTTCTATTGCTCCGAAAGCGTTTAAAAAGACATCCTGGACAAGGTCCATTGATTCAAGTCTGGAACGAAGGGCTTTACCCATACGAAAACGCACCATCCACCTTACTCTCTCGCCGTACACGCGATATAAGCGTTCCAGGGCGGATTCATCACCACCTTTGGCGAGCATTACCAACTGCTGAGTTTTGTCGCCGGTTTTACACACAGGTCCTCAATAATCTCCTGATATAAAAGATGTTAAGCGTATTTTAACAAATTTTTCAAAAAATCCCAACAAAATCCTTCGGTTGTTACTGTTCTTTCCGTTGTTATAAGAGTAGAGTTGTGTATGTTGCACGATGAGAAAACATGAATTTTTTTGAAAGGGTAGATAGATGAAAAAGAAAATTGTACTGGTATTGGTTCTGACTTTGGGTCTAGCTACAGATATGACGAAGGCGGATTTCACATTCGGGGAACCTATCAATCTCGGGCTGAATGTCAACACTGCTTCAGGCGAGGGGGGAAACGGTTTGAGCATTTCGGCAGACGAACTATCGATCTACTTTGAGTCAGATAGGTCCGGCGGGTACGGAAACGCCGACCTGTGGGTTGCAACTCGGGCAACGAAAAATGATGACTGGACTGAATCTGTCAATCTTGGTTCAGTTGTGAACGGTTCGGCTCAAGACAATAGCCCGAGTATTTCGGTAGACGGCCTTTCGCTCTATTTCAGTTCCAATCGTTCAGGAACAGTAGGTAATATGGACCTGTGGGTAACCACGCGTGAAACGACCGCCGATGACTGGAATGAGCCGGTGAATCTTGGGACCGTTGTCAACTCTTCAGTTGCGGACTACATGTCGTATATCTCAGCCGACGGTCTGTCGCTCTATTTTAGTTCTGAACGGCCTGGTGGTTTAGGTTTACGTGATCTATGGATGACAACAAGAGCAACAACAAATGACGAATGGGGAGAGCCTGTTAATCTCGGACCGACTGTAAACAGCTCTTCTAATGAACGCAGGATGTGGATTTCATCGGACGGCTTGATGATCTTATTGCAGTCCGACCGGCCGAAAGGCTCCGGGGCTGTCGATATATATATGACTACCCGGCTGACGACAAACGACGACTGGACCGAACCGGTAAATATTGGGCCAGTGGTGAACGTTCCACAAATATCCGAGGCTAGTCCAATTGTCTCATCCGATGGCCGTACACTTTACATGACTATCTACGGCAGAATTGGCGGATACGGTACATGGGACTTATGGCGGTCACCTATTATCCCGATTGTCGACCTTAACAGCGACGGCATTGTTGACTGTGCGGATATGTGCATCATAATTGATAACTGGGGTACAGATGAGCCTTTGTGTGATATCGGCCCGTTTGCCTGGGGTGATGGGACTGTTGACCTCCAGGATTTGGTTGTTCTGGCCGATTACCTTGGCAAAGAATTTGTCGATCCTACGCTGATTGCCTATTGGGCACTCGATGAGTCAGACGGCACAGTTGCCGTGGATAGTACCGGCGGCAAGGACGGTTATGTTCTTGGCGATGCGACCTGGCAGCCTGCCGGCGGGCAAGTGGACGGTGCACTTCAATTGGATGGTGTAGATGACTACGTTATTAC
>JAFGPJ010000003.1 GCA_016936275.1 Sedimentisphaerales bacterium | reverse complement strand
CATCGTTCTTTCTATTATCAGCCGCTGTTGTAGCGATTATTTATCAAAGTGCCCGTTCAGCGGATGACCCGCAGCCGATTCATGCCGGTACGCGAATCCTTCACAGCGGCAACTTGGTTGTTGAGGTGGGTGATCCGGATTCGCCGGACTGCCGCTGGAACCAGGGGCTGCGTTTTTCGCCTGTCGCCAATGTGATACGGGTCCAGCTCAACGGTCGCGATTTCTGTTATTCGCCAGCGTCCGGCGGCGACCTTAGTTATCTGGGCGGGCTACCAATGGAATTTGATATTGGACAGGAAGCGTTTCAGCCGGACCCACCCGGATATAATGAAGGCTCCAACGGTTCTGCATTCCTTAAGATCGGCGTGGGCATCCTCCAGCGTAATTCTTCGGCGTACAATTTCAGCTCCACCTACCCGGTGATCGAGCTTGCTCAGACTACGACCACATGGCAGCCGGACCGTGCCCTTTTCGTCCAGACATTGTCCAGTACGGCCAATGGTTATAGCTGCCGGCTTGAGGAATATCTTATTGTCAAAAATGACCGCATCATCATGCGCTATGTCCTGACAAATACCGGCACAAAAACATTCACTACAGAGCAGTACCTTCACAATTTTCTTACCTTCAGTCAAAGAAATGTGGGGCCCAATTACAGAGTTTACTTTCCGTACCAGATGACGGCGTCGCCCGAGGTGCATCAATGGCAGCCGCCGGAATTAAAGCCGGTTGGAAGGGGGCAGCAATGGGTGGACGAAAATCCGCCGATGGTGAGCCTGGCCAATATGATTCTTTACACTAAGACCATTTCCAGCGTCCCCAAGACCTGGATTTACAAGCCGGAAGATTATCTTGGCCCCGATGCGATTGCAGTAGAGCAGACTGATGTCGACCAGAAAGTTATCATCGATTCATCACTCAGATCGGCTTATGTCGGCATCTGGACCACGTCGTACCAGGTGTCACCCGAGCAGTTCGTAATCATCACATTAGCACCCGGAGAACACGCCGACTATACGCGTAATTACAGATTCTCGATCGATGGCTCCATGCTGCAGGACTGTACGGGCGATCAAATCGTCAATGCAAGTGATTTGTTGACGATGTCCTCGTCGTGGCTGAGTTCTCCGGGCCAGGAGAATTGGAATCCCTCCTGTGATATTTCTCCCGACGATATGATAAACAGCAAAGACCTTGCCGTCCTGGGCCTTGCATGGGGAAACGATGCCGTCAATCCGGCACCGACAGCGCATTGGTCGCTGGATGAGACTGTCGGAATGATTGCTGCTGATAAGGTAAATTCGCATAATGGCTCTCTAATTGGATTTTCTGCAGGCGATTCTCATTGGGTGGCCGGCCATTCGAGCGGCGGCTTGAATTTTGACGGAATAAACGATTATGTCGAAGCCGAAGGCTATAAAGGCATTTGCGGCCAAAATCCCCGCACAGTCACAGCGTGGATTAAAACACAGCCGAATCCGACCGGCAAGCTTCCTGTTATCGCCTGGGGGCCGAACGAGCCGGGAGCATATTGGCTGATGGAGGTCGATGAGGAACAAAGGCTAAGGCTTTCCTGCGGTTCAGGATTCATTTCTGCGAATGAACAACAAGTTGGAGACGGCAACTGGCATCATATTGCTGTTGTGCTCGATCCGATTGATCCCGACCGCCCGCTCATAAGCGATGTTTCGCTTTATGTGGACGGCAGACGCAGGACGATTTACAAAATGGAAGAAGCGGAAATAAAAATCGGCAGCAGCGAAAATGTCCGTATCGGTGCCGCACACGGCCCCGACAGTAATTACTTTACAGGCACCATAGACGAAGTAGCGATATTCGACATGGCTATAGGTACCACCGCCGTTCATCAGACTTATCTCCACTAACGATTGAATTTACAGGTCAGGCCGATGATAATGATCGGAAAGCAGTCAATTACTTATTTGACAATCTTTTTTCTTGGTCTAACATTGGTCGGTTGCACGAGTATCAATCGCGAGCCGGTCAATGTGCTGCCGGAGCCTCGGCACGGCGGCGTTTATGTAGTTGCACATCGCGGCGCTCATAATGGAATCCCGGAGAACACGCTTGCAGCTTATGAGGCGGCCATAGAAATGGGAGTCGATTTTGTTGAAGTCGATCTGCGTACGACACTGGATGGTCACATTGTCAGCATACACAACAAAGATATCGATTCCTACGTGACAGACGGCCGGAGCGGCCTGGTCTCGGAGATGACCATCGAGCAGCTCAGGCAATTGGACATAGGCAGCAGGATAAGTCCTCAATGGAGCGGTGAAAGGATTCCCACTTTCGAAGAGATTCTCGAACTGTGCAAGGGCAGGGTGGGCATCTATCTGGATTTGAAGGATGCTTCAGTGGATAAGCTGGTTTCTATCGTTAATAAATGGGACATGGCTCGACAGGTTTTGTGGTACGCTGATTTTGACGAGTTGGAGCGTGTGGCGGAATTGTGCCCCGAGTGCATTCTAATGCCCGATCCGGGGCCGGAAGCAAACTTGCCCAATGTCATCGAGCATTTCGAGCCTTCAGTGATTGCCGCTGTGTGGCGTTATTATTCGCGTAGCTTCGCCGAGAAATGTCACCAGGCGGGCGCAATCGTTATTGTGGATGAAAGCAGCCCATCATGTTGGCAGGATGCCTTAACTTGGAACACCGACGGCATCCAGACCAACCAGCCTGAACAGCTTATTTATGTGCTAGAGCATCGAAAACGTTAGCTCGCTACCTACTAGTTCCTTAAGTAACCTGAGAAACAACTGGAGTTCAGTCTTCAAAAAGGGACTTGAGTGTGAAAAGCTTCTTGCTAAGAACACTTACTGCTGTCTGGCCTACGAAGTTAATCCAGAAGGTAAAGTACGTCCGAGTCGCGATCCGATCGCTTCATTCATGGCCGCCTATCCAGAGGAGCTGCCAAGGCAAACCTATTGGAATAGAAGGCATCAAAAAGCCAAGGCGATACTTGCCTGGTTCTTTATGTCCTCAACTCCACGGACAATCGCAGAAATTATCAACGCCAGCTATAACAAGCTTGATGCAATGCCCGAGCTGGACTACAACGGAACAAATCTGTCGCCGATGGTCGATTCAGACCTTTTGAAAACCATTCTCACTCGATTCAGGCTTAACAATAAATACATTTATCAATGCCTTGCTCAATTTTCCGTCGAGTTATCAAAGGAAACTTACTTTGGTCTGCACGATTTATACTTAAAAAGTTTGACTTTCCGACGAGGTTCACGGCTCGTGATAGCAATAAAGCAATATCACAACGAACACGGCGTATAGACGCATGATCTTGATGCGATAAAATCTGCCGCTCCGGCCGAAGCTTTTATTGACCCTGTCACCTGTAATACGTTAGAATATGAAAATCATGGTGAACGTTTCTCTCTCTATGGAGAAACGGCGAACATTTGGCCGAAATAAGCAGGTTTTTGGAATCGAGTGCAGGATATGGAAAAAACGACGATTGAAAGTTTAGGGCAGTTCGCAGATAAACAAGTTACTCTCGAAGGCTGGCTCTATAACAGCCGGGCGAGCGGGAAGGTTCAATTTCTCATCATTCGAGACGGCACAGGGCTTTGCCAGTGTATCATTGAGAAAGATAAAGTCTCCGATGAGCTTTTCGAGCAGCTTGGGCACTTAGGGCAGGAATCGTCGCTGGCCGTGACCGGCCTGGTGCGGGCCGATGAGCGGAGTGTGGGCGGATATGAATTGGCGGTGACTGATGCGAAAATAATCGCTTCGGCGACGGATTATCCTATTACACCGAAGTCGCATGGCATCGATTTTCTGCTCAAGCAACGCCACCTGCACCTTCGCTCGCAGGGCCAGTGGTGCATCGGAAAAATCCGCCACACGGTAATCGACGCAATCCGGCGATTTTTCAACGATAATGGCTTTACATTAGTGGATACGCCGATTCTCACAGCAGCGGCGGGCGAAGAGGAGCAGTCGCTGTTCGAGGTCGATTATTTCGGAGAACCGCTGTTTCTGACGCAGACGGGGCAGTTGCATCTGGAATCGGCGGCGATGAGCTACGGCAAGGTTTACTGCTTCGGGCCGACCTTCAGGGCCGAAAGGAGCAAAACACGCAGGCACCTGACCGAGTTCTGGATGGTCGAGCCGGAAGTCGCGTTTATAGAACTTGTCGGGCTGCTGGAACTGGCAGAGAATTTTGTATCCTCGATAGTCGCACGCGTCCTGAAGGACAACAAAAGCCAACTCGAAAGCATTGGCGCCGATATTCCGGCTCTGGAGAAAATCACGCCGCCCTTCTACCGGCTCACCTATACCGAAGCCTGTGAGATATTGACAAGTCAAAGGGCGAAGGATTTTCTCGCCGGGCAGTTGGAAAAGTTCAAGAACCAAAAGCAGCAAATCGAAAGCAGAATCGCCCAGCTCGAAGAAGAGCAGAAAGGCCAGATAAAACAATGGAAGCGTGACAAGAACGCCGCGGAGCTTATCGAGCTGCGCTCCGAGCTTGCCGAGGTTGATACCAAGATCGAGAATAATCCAAAGCACGCCCAGTTGGCCGCCGAGTTTCGCTGGGGCAAAGATTTAGGCGGCTCGGATGAAACCATCATCTCGCAAATGCACGACAAGCCCATCTTCGTCACACACTATCCGAAGCAGGCCAAGGCCTTTTATATGAAAACCGACAGGAGCAACGAGAACGTAGTGCTGAATTTCGATTGTCTCGCGCCGGAAGGTTTCGGCGAAATCATTGGCGGTTCGATTAGAGAAGACGACTTTGACCGTCTGGTTACTCGGATCAAGGAGCAGAATCTCAAGCAGGAAAATTACGAATGGTATCTTGACCTGCGAAAGTACGGTTCGGTGCCGCACGGCGGATTCGGTCTCGGCGTCGAAAGGACAGTCGCATGGATTACGGGCCAAAAGCACATCCGCCAGTGCATCCCGTTCCCAAGAATGATGGATAAGGTCTATATATAAGAATGATTACCCCCAGTAAAACTGAGGGCTAAATATTTTGTCTATGGGGGATTGCTTTTATTATATAATCATTTCATGGATAAGTGGACGATACAAAAGCTCCTGAACTGGACTACCGAATACCTAACAAATAAGGGCGTTGATTCTCCAAGATTAAGCTCTGAACTGCTTATCTCCTATGTAGTAGGATTCAAACGGATAGAGCTGTATACTCAATTCAACAAACAAGTACCACAAGATCAATTGGACAAGCTGCACGATTTAGTAAAACGTGCCGGCCTGCATGAGCCGGTTGCTTATCTGACCGGAAAAACCGAATTTTATTCGCTTGAATTCGATATAACCGCCGACTGCATGATTCCCCGGCCGGAAACTGAGCTGCTCGTCCAGCGGTCGATTGAATTTTTACGAACACGCTCCGGCATTCAATACGTCTGCGATTTGTGCACCGGCAGCGGATGTATCGCCGTGGCAATCGCCAAAAACTTTCCGGATGCACGCGTAACTGCAACGGACATATCCGCCGCCGCCCTTGCAGTCGCAGCCCGGAATGTCGAAAAGCACAAGATTCAAGAAAAGGTCCGGCTGCTATGCGGCGATTTATTCGAGCCTATCATTCAGCAATTGGACGTAGGCCAATTCGATTTGATTGTCTGCAATCCTCCTTATGTAAGCACTG
>JAFGPJ010000254.1 GCA_016936275.1 Sedimentisphaerales bacterium | reverse complement strand
ACCAGAATTCCAGTCCCAACCATACTGGCTATTACTACATAGGTCGCAGTTGACAGGCCAAATCCTCTTTGCAACTCTTCGTCGGGTGTTGCGCTAATAGTATATTTCTCCAACTCCGGCACCTCTTATTTGATTATCCGCCAGCAAATTCTATCTATGTGTTCAGAGATATGGCCAGCATCCGATCCCAAATCTGCTGTTGTTCAATAAGCGCCTGGACGCGGTCGGGGACCTTGTCGCTGACTTCCAGCAACTGCCAGCCGCTCCAGCCCATTTTCACCAACAAGTCCATTTGGAGCTGGTATGGAAATTCCGTATCTTTGAGATTATGCAAATGGAGCGTCTGGCCCAGTAAATCCTTCACAAGATTAAATTTAGACTCGAAACCATCCCCCTTTGTGTCCCTTATGTCGCTGTTGAGCTTCACACGGACGCTCGGCTGAACAACCATGTCCATAATTGCCCTGATAGTCGGCAGCTCGCCCGCATTGCCGTGCGCTTCCAGGCGAATCTCTTGCCCATAGTCGGCGGCAAATGCACCGACAACGTTCAGCGCCCCAGCAATTTGCTCAACGGTCTTTTCCCGCGGGACGCCGTCATGAAAACTATTTGGAAAAACTCGCACTCCACTACCACCAACGTCCCGGCTGAGCTTTATATAAGCCCTGGTATTTTCTATCGCCGAGTTGAGTTCTGCCTTCTCAGGTGAATCATACCGTTCACTGGTGGCAATACCCACAAGTTTGACAGGACTGTCCTCAAAGCGTTTTCTGACTTCGCGACGCTGCTGCGCATTAAGTTCCAATTCGACACCATGGGCGTAGGACTGGCTGGTTCGCAGCTCAACACCGAATACACCTGCTTTAGTACAATTTGCAATCAATGTCGGCACGTCCCAATCCTTACCCCACTGGTAGGTCGTAAATCCGAAACGCGTCTGTCCAGCACGTTTTTTATTTCCCGCCGTCTTCAAAGAATCGCACGAAGTTAAAACTGTGGCAGCAGCGACACCGGTTGCAATACAAAAGCTGTGACTCAAAAAATTACGCCTTGATAGTTCTTTTCTGTCAGAAGAAATCATTTTCAAAGCTCACCTCAAATTCAAATTAGATCGATTATCGTATTGTCGCTTCTTGAGCGTCACCCCGATACCGGTGGTATACTCATGCAGAAAAATGGTTTCCAATTCCGACTTTGTGGTGACAGCTTTCAAATAATCCTCCATTAATGAGCCTGCATCGGTCGTATCATGGGCCACAATCAATCCTCCCGGTCGAACTAACGGCAGCAGCTTGTTGAGGTAATCGAGATAGCCATCCTTATCAGCATCGATAAACACAATATCGATTGGCTCCTTGATTATAGTCACTTTCTCGTGCGCATCGCCCACGATAAGAGTCACGAGTTTATCTACGCCTGCCCTTTTGAAGTTTTCACGGGCCAGCGCTGCCCGCCGGGCGTCTATTTCGAACGTGGTCAGCCTGCCGCTGGTGGATCTCAGAGCCAGGCAGAACCAGATGGATGCGTACCCATTGGAAGTGCCGACCTCGACTATGTGTTTGGCGCCGGTCGCTTCGGCAAGCAATCGCAGCACCTTTCCGTCCTCAGGCGGCACGCTGAGCATCGCACTGTACTGGTCATTAAGCATCTCCTCAAGCACGTTGAGGATTCTCGTTTCCTGCTTTCGCGCTTTGCCCGGCTCGCTCTCTGTCTTCTGGGCGACAAGGCACCCGGCTGCCACCAACACGACCACCACTTCTACAGTCGAGATGATCTTGTTTGACATTTGCCGCTCCCTTTTAAATCGCGACTATTCTTAATCCTACACTGCCTTACGCAGACCAGACCAAATAAATCCAAGAGCGGACTTTAACGTGATTCGCCGGAAATTTCCATAAAAATATACAGAATTCGCCCTCAGAGCTATGTTAAGAAACACAATTTGATTATTCGCCCTGATGTTTCTTAAGTGTCACCGTAACACCCTGAAACTGAAGCGTCTCTAAGCTGGGATTCTTGGTAATAGCATCGATGTAATCCCGCCCTATCATATCGATATTGTGTGACAGGATCAGACCGCCCGGCCGGACTAACGGCAGCATTTTTGTAAGATAGTCCAAGTAGCCTTCTTTGTCCGCATCAATAAATAAAATATCAATAGGCTCTTTGATTCTCGTGACCGTCTCATGGGCGTCCCCCATGACGAGTGTTACCATACTATCGACGCCGGCCCGCTTGAAGTTCTCACGAGCCAGTGAAGCCCTGCCTTCATCGATATCGTGAGTGGTCAGCTTCCCACCCGTGGTCCGCAGGGCAAGGCAGAACCAGATACCGGAGTAGCCATTGGAAGTGCCGATTTCGACAACGTGCTTGGCTCCAATGGCCTCAGTGAGCAATCGCAGAATCCTGCCGTCTTCCTGTGGCACGTTCATCATCCCCCTGCTCTGGTTCCGGTCCATATCTTCAAGGACGCTCAAAATCTTTCTTTCTTGTTCATTGGCCGGCAAAGGTGCATTCCCTTCAAGAGCCGAAAAACCTCCCCCCCGCCTGCCACCGGGTCCTCTTCCGGGCGGCTGGGCCGTTAAACTCTCTACAACCGCCAACAATAATGCCGTTGCCAGAATAACCAGCATAATCTTTTTTACCATCTTGTGCTCCTTTAGAAACCAGATTTCATTTGTGTTTTCGTTTATGGATTCTGCCTGTTTGGCATTATAGACGGATTCGAGCGAAGGATTTATTGCAGATTTCGAGAAAATATCACAAAGATACAGCCAGCGATCATTTGTTGAGATTTGATGTAGAGGTGTTTTTCAGCAAGCCAAAATTTTCTTTCTCAGTAAGAACCACCCACGCCCGCCAGTCTTTTTTCTGTATTCGCAAAGGTTCGATGGCCTTTACGTCTTTGAGCCAAACGAGCAGGCAATATCTACAGTCCATCTTGCTCTGCCAGTGCTCGTCGCCGCCACCGATATCGTGGTTGTATTGCTGCTTCAGGTCCAGAATTCGTCCCGGCATCAAATTCTCGAAAGTTTTAATCCTCTCAACAGTCGCTATCGCACAAACAGGCCCGGAGCTGACTTTTAAAAATAACTTGTCGCCGGCAAAAACACGCCCGAAAGCAGGATGTTTTGTTTTATAAAGACGCAATTCGATTCGTTTTCGACCCTCCAGAATCATACCCAGATAAGGTTTTTTCAGGATGACCAGATGATAGTTCGCCATTGTTCTGCCGATGGTTTTCAAAACATCTATTTCTGTTCCAGCATCCCGGCCACGGCACGAATGTGTTCTGGCGATGTTCCGCAACATCCACCTACAAGCCTCGCACCGGCACGGATACATTCGGCAATGCCTGCTGCAAAAGCTGCCGGCGACATGTCAAAGACCGTCTTATCACCAATCAATTTTGGCTTGCCCGCATTAGGCTGCGCAAGAACCGGCAATTTCGTTGCCGATTTAAGGTAAGATACAACAACCGCCATCTGAGCCGGGTCAAGCTCGCCGCAATTGGCGCCGACAACATCAGCCCCGGCGTCCGTGAGGCTCTTTGCACACTGCTCAGCAGAGTCGCCCATAATCGTCCTGCCGCCCTTCTCAACGGTCGAAAATGCTATTGATACAATCACAAGCAACGAAAAGTTTTCTCTACAAGCGCGAAGGGCACATAAAGCCTCACGCAAATCAAACATCGTCTCGATGATAAATCCGTCAATTCCTGATTCGGCCAATATGCCGGCCTGCTCTTTGAACGCATCGTAAAATTGTGCTTCCTTATAAGTGCCGTAAGGTTCAAGCAGTTGACCTGTCGAGCTAAGGTTGCCAAGGACAAATCGTTCTTTGCCCGCAGCCTCTCGTGCCAGTTCGACGCCAGCTTTGTTCACATCTCGCACGGAAATACCAAGGTTATGCGTCTCGATAAAGATACGGTTCATTGTCAGGGTGTTTGCCGTCAGAGCATGACATCCACAAGCAGCATATTCCCGCTGGATCTCAAGCACTGCTTGGGGTGCATCGAGATTATTGCTCGCCCGGCCCATCAGCCCGCGTTTGTCCAGTTCCGTCCCAATGGCGCCATCCAGCAAAATGATTTTATCGCGCTCTAAAGCCTTTGAAAAATCCATCGGTAATTTACTCCACCCCCAACCTGATCAATTCACCTTTAACCTGATCAACATTTTCAAAGAGAATTGTATTTAAGCCTGTTAATTTTGCTGCTCGTATGTAATCCTGAACGTCATCGATGAAGACTGTCTGCCCGGCTTT
>JAFGPJ010000253.1 GCA_016936275.1 Sedimentisphaerales bacterium | reverse complement strand
TTCAAGCGGCCCGGGATTGAAGTTTGCTTGTGCCCGCGTTGTACCACCACTGGCAGCATTCGCTACAGTGTCATAATCGTCGCCGAAATATACAGTATGCAACATTGCACCGAAACCGGATGTCCATTTAAGAATCAGGTTTTCAGAGTCTATAAATTTGCTCCCATCGCTTGGAACTGGTTCATAGGCCTTCTTCGGTGGAATAGTAAAGCTCCAGACCTTGCCTCTCCATGGACTGTTCGGGTCTGCATCATTGACCTCATCGATTCGCCAATAGTAGGTTGTTCCCGGGACAAGACCTTCTGGATAAGCGCCACCGACAAAGCCGGCAAAATAATATTCTGTACCCAGGCCCTGGTTGCCGCGGAATACTTCAGAGTTCCTTGTGGCGTCGTTCACATCGTCAAAATTATCGCCGAAGTACACATCGTGCGAGACAGCAAAATCTCCCGCCCGCCAGTTAATGCTAATCCATGTATCTCCATGAAACGCATCGTCCACCGGGCTTGGGTTTGAGGCATACGGATACTCTGGACCCACCATTACAATATTAATCTCCTCCTGTGTCAGCGCCCGGTTGTAGATGCGAGCATCGTCCAACATCCCATTAAGGGGCTCGGGCGTATTGCTTAACCTTACGCCGGAAGTGGTACCTAAAGCACCACCAGGTGTTTGACTGGCAATTTCTACGCCGTCTAGATACAAGCGCTGTGTTTGTCCATCCCAGGTGCCTGCAACGTGGTGCCACTCGCCTTCCGTAAGGACATCGCTAACACGGAGGTGTTGGAGAGATCCGCCCGCATTGATATAGAAATGTAGTCGGCCATCTGTTTCCTTGCGAATCACTGCAATTTCCGGCTCTGCGGTGACATATCGCTCGACTTGATTGGCTACAAATGATTCGTGCCGCACCCAGGTGCATACTGTGATAGCATTGTCACTGTAGACAAAACTTCCTCTCTGTCCCTGCCCCTGACCGGGAAAGTGTACCGCACCTCCGAATACTCCATCTCCCCATAAGTTATCCACTAACGGTATATCGAATTCATTGCCTGAAGAATCAGTAGCAGTGTTGCCAGAACCCTCATCGAACTTCCACCATCCGACAAGATTTGATTCGGCAGCGTTTGCTCCGCTTGTTATAACGCTTGCAACCACCAGAAAAAAACAGCCTAAATAAATCAACTTCTTACACATGATAATCTCCCTTATATATAATTTTGGAAAAATACACGTTAGCTATACTACCAATACGGCCAACGATAATTTTACTTACTTATAGACTAAAATCATGCTTGAAAATGGTTTTTTAGCCTATTGCTACCTCCTTCCTTAAAACAGCCTGAATGAGCACTTATTTAATTACAATATGAAATAAACCATAGAAATCCTCCCCCAAGCAAGATTATAAATCTCAAGATTTCTATCTTTCTTTTTTATATCACATTAATCCCCTTCATGTCAATATAAATCCCGATATTATTAGACCATTTTATGTTCATATTATGCTTGACAAAATAATTGCCCTGCAATATTGATCCTTGTAAAATTCAGCACCAAATGAAAGGATTTTTCCGTACACAAACCGGACGACAGGCTTTTTTAGGTATTTTTACTATGATTAGACAATATGCCAGAGTTTCAACAGCTAAACATAATTTAATACTCATTTTATATTTACTAATACTTGCAGCCGGCGGTAGAGTTCTTATCGACGCATCCTTCGCACAGTGTAACAGCCTCGTCGGAGGCACAGAACCTATTAGTAAGACTATTGAAATATTTCCACTTGTGAGCCAGCACGTTCATGGCTCTACAATAGTAGAGTTGCCGAACGGCGATCTGCTGGCGGCATGGTTTCAAGGTTCCGGTGAAAGATGGGCGGATGACGTCGCGATCATGGGAGCAAGACTTCAAGCCAGCCAAGAAAAATGGAGCAGGACCTTTGTAATGGCGAACGTCCCCGAATTTCCTGATATCAATCCGATTCTCTTCTTGGACTCTCAGGATCGGCTCTGGCTAATGTGGTACACGGTGATAGCAAACCAGTGGGAAACTTCGCTGCCCAAATACCGTATCAGCAAAAATTATATGATGCCGGATGGACCACCCGAATGGGCATGGCAGGATGTTTTATACTTCAAGCCAGGTGATCCGGCAGAACGCGGCATTCAGCCTGACGATAAATTCGTTAAATCGGTTGAAAGACAAATTAAGGAATATACAGAATATATTTCCAAGAGCAATAGTATCTCGACACTGTTAACGCGCAGCTTAGTGGATAAATGGAAGGCGGAATTGCTTGCCAAGGCTCGCGGCGAGGACATGATGCGCAAAGGCCGGCTCGTCGATTCTTCGGGCCAATCGACCGAACAGCAGCTTGGTTATCCGTTCTTCAGACGCATGGGCTGGCAGACTAAAAACAAAGCCGTGATTGTCGATGAGAAGCGTATAATCGTCCCCTTTTACTCAGACGGATTTAGCTTTTCAATAATGGCTATAACAGATGATTGCGGCAAGACATGGCAGTTCAGTGAGCCGCTGGTAGCACCGGGAAATATTCAGCCGAGCATAGCAAAAAAAGCCGATGGGACATTGGTTGCTTATATGCGAGACAATGGCCCGCCACCCAAACGTCTTCATATAAGCACATCTACAGACAAAGGTTTGACGTGGAGCCCCGTACGGGATTCTGAATTGCCCAATCCCGGCTCGGGGGCCGATGTTGTCACAATGAGAAACGGCCACTGGGCTCTGGCATACAATGATACCGAAGAAGGAAGGCATAGCCTGGCGATTTCCATTTCAACCGATGAAGGTAAAAGCTGGGAATACACACGCCACCTTGAACTGGATACACGAGACAGAAACATCGCGACCAGAAGTGCTTATCCATCTATTATCCAGGGCATAGGTGATATTCTTCACGTGGTTTATAGTTACCACCATAATGACCGAAATGGCTCGCTGAATAAGACGATTAAATACGCAATGTTTAACGAAGCGTGGGTCATACAAGGTGACGCTTCAAAAAGCAACTGAATTATTCATGCCTAAGGGCCACAATCGGGTCAACTTTGGCGGCATGAACTGCGGGATATAATCCAAATAGAATACCAATAGTCATACTGATTAAAAGAGGCACAAGAATCCCCTTTAATGTTATCAACGTGATCATGCCGGAAAAGTAAGTAATCAGGAACGGAATAAGTGTGCCCACACCCAGACCTATTAAACCACCCATAGTCGAGAGAACAACGGTCTCTATGAGAAATTGAAATATTATCTGCCTGCGTTTGGCGCCGATGGCGCGCCTTATGCCAATCTCGCGCGTACGCTCAGTGACCGAAGCGAGCATAATATTCATAATTCCGATACCGCCGACCAAAAGACTTATTCCGGCGATGGATCCGAGCACGATATTGAATCTTCGCTTCATGGCCTCGGCCTGCTTGAGCAGCGCCAGAGGAACGCTCACGGCATAATCCTGCTTCTTATGAAACATTTGAAGCATTCTCTCTATTCCCGCCGCGATAGCCTCCACCTTCTTTGGATCATCCACCTGGACGATGACCTGGTGCAATTCCACCCTCTCGCTTTCGTCTCCACCCGAAGTACGCTTCGTAAAGATGTCACCGAAATACCGTTGCGCCACCTCGATGGGAATATAAGCATCGACTTCCTGGTCGGGAATTTGAATGTTTCCGGCTTGTCCGCTTTCACTTTTGACGATACCGATGACCTCGAACTGATCACTGCCGATGCGGACGGTCCGGCCGACTGTGCTTTCGGTGGCCAGGATTTTACGAGCGCCGAATTCAGTCAGCACCGCAACCGGGGCCTGTTTTTCCTGGTCGGAGGCAAGAAGTACTCGCCCGGCAAGAATCTCCCGGGGTACAAGCTTAAACCATTCGGGGGTAGTACCTACGATCCTCAGTTCCAAAACTCTCTCACGAACACGAGAGTCCTTTCGTGTCAGCTTTACCGGCGCGGTTTGTTGAATATTGCTGAAATTCGATGCAATCCTGCGGTAATCTTCATAAGTCAAGCCGTAGATGCTCATGTGGGAATGTTCGGTGCTTGTGGCTTCTTCCTCAGCGGATTTTTTCGATGAGACAATAATATTGTTGCTGCCGAGCTTGCGAATCTGTTCGAGAGCTTCCTTACTGGCTCCTTCACCGACAGAGAGCATGGCCACAACACTGCCCACGCCAAAAACGACGCCAAGCATGGTCAGAAACGAGCGCAGCTTATGGAGCAGCAAATTCTCGATTCCGAGCCATATATTTCGTGCTATTCGAGTTTGCCTCATACAGAACTCCCTTCGATTCTATCGATCAGGCCATCCAGCATGTGCAGCCTGCTATGGGCATGCTCTGCGATGGCCGGCTCATGGGTGACGATAATTATTGTTTTACCGGTTTTGTTCAATTTTATCAGGAGTTCAAGAATCTGCTCGCCCGTCGTCGAGTCCAGGTTACCGGTTGGTTCGTCTGCAAAGATGACCTGTGGATCATTCGCCAGGGCTCTGGCAATAGCAACCCTCTGCATCTGACCGCCGGAAAGCTCCGTTGGCCTGTGACCAACCCTGTCCGCGAGACCTACTTGTTCTGCGAGTTCCTTTGCACGCGAAGCACTCTCTCTTGCATCCCACCCCAAATAGTAAAGCGGCAGCTCGATATTTCTTTGGACGGTCAGTTGAGGAATCAGGTTGAAACTCTGGAATATGAAGCCCAGATATTTTAGTCGAAAATCACTGAGCGAATCATCGTCGAGCCGGCTGACATCTTTGCCGTCAAGATAATAAGAGCCGGAAGTCAGACGGTCGAGACAACCGAGGATATTCATCATGGTGCTCTTACCTGAACCGCTCGGCCCCATGATTGCCCAGAAACTCCCTTTATTGAATGTGATATTGACCCCGGCGAGTGCTTTGACCTGCTCTGTCCCCATTTGATATATCTTGCGCGCATCCACAAGCTTAATGATTTCATGGTTGTTTTTAGATAGAGCTTGTTTCGCCATTTACTGATCCCTTTCCGCTCCACGAGACCTCTGATCCGTTCCTTGTCCCTGGCTTGTCCCCCCCTGCCTCTGACCTGATCCCTGTCTCTGGCCTCGTCCCTGCCTTGAGCCTCCGCCGCCCTGAAAACGCTGCCGCATCGCGTCTCGCTCTTCCGGCGACATGTTCTCGAAGCGTTGTCTCATCTGCTCCATTTCTTTCTGACGCTCTTCGTCCGACATATTCTCGAAGCGCCTGCGCATTTGATCCATTTGATCTGATGAGGGGGCATCAAAACCTTCCCGCTGTCCCGAACGATCATCTCCGGGACCCACTGACTGCCCTTCTCCCCGTTGTGACGGAAGTGCAGTACTACCATTGCCGTTAGCTTCTTCGAGTCTCTGATTCACCCTGTCCTGGAAAGTACCGGATCCATCGGGCAATTCGACACCTGAAATTTTTGCTCCGGACTCTAACGTCGCAGCTCTCAGTGGAGGCGTCAACAAGACAACTTCCCCCTCTTCGAGACCGCTGACAATTCTTATCATATTATTATCGTCAAGACCGATTTCGACCTTCCGCTCCGTGTAGGATCCGTCATTGTTGACAACGTAAACGGTAGGCTGGCCTGCAATTCGTAAAACTGCCTGAACAGGAACATATACGGCATCTTCATATTGCGCAATGATAATTTCCGCCTTGCAGCTCATTCCTGTTCGCAGCGAGTTATCACTATCTTCCAGATAAATATCCGTCGGATAAATCTTAAGGTCCGGATTCGCCCACTGCATTCTGGCGTCAGGCAAAGGTGCGATACGCTGAATGCGACCAAGAAACTTCTTGCCGGCCAGAGCATCGATGGTAATCACCGCAGGCAGTCCAATCCGAACTTTTTCAAGACTCGTCTCATGAATATCCACCGCAGCTTTCATTAATGTAGCGGTTGGAAGGTTTATTAAATCCTGCCGTTCGGAAACCTCGACACCGATATCCATCGGATCTCGACGGTCGAAGGGCCCGCGTCTTCCGCCGCCGGAACTCGTTGCATAGACCACCATGCCGTCCTGGGGAGCATATATCGTTGTTTTTGAAAGCTGGTCCTCGGTCTTTCTCAACTTCTCTTTTTGACGATTATACTCAAGCTCTTTGGCCCGAAGGTCGGCCTTAGCCTGGATCACATCGGCTGAGGCCTTGCGCTCCGTACGCTCCAGAGCCATCTCGGCCTGGTTTACATCGCTGGTCAACTGCTCGATCTGACGATGGTAGGTAAAATTGGTCAAAAGATCGAGGTTGCTGTTCGCTACATCACGATCAAGCTTTTTTCGCTGGACCGATAGTTTGTCCGCAAGGTACTCAGTCTCCGAGAGGTATTTCTCCGCATAGAGTCTCTTTGACCAGTCATTCACATCCTCGGCACGTTTCAGGTCCTCTTCGGCCAGACGGATTTTTGCCGTCAGCTCATTGACGTCTTTGGGGTAAAGCCCGTCCACATACTGCTGCAAATCCTGCTTGGCGAATTTTAGAGTGAGCCTGGCAACGTCAATGTCGCTTTTGGCCTGGTTCTCAGTAACGGCAAGGCTTTCTTGTGACCCGATGTAAGCAGCCTCGGCCCGCTGAACCGCAATATCCTGGTCAATTATGAGGTCTTTAAGGGTACTGGCGTCCAGTTCCACTATCAGATCACCCTTCTTAACTATGCTGCCGTCCGGAACGAGGCTGACAATAGAGGTTCTGCCCTCAACTTCGTTCCTTAGGGTGATTTGCTCCTGTGGGCTTATAGTGCCGGACTCCAATACACTGATTGTCAGAGGGCCTCTTTTAGCCACGAAGGTAGGAAAGCCGCTCATAGAATCTTCACCGCCTCGAACCACTTTAAGCCAGATGAAAATCATAACAATGACAGCTACCGCTACAATGCCGCCAACGGTCCAAAAAGATTTGAGTCCACTACGATCACTTGTCGTATTACTATTTGACATTACTAATAACCTCCGGCGAGAATTCCCGCCATAAACCCTGTTCATTTACTTTAAGCAAACCTAAATCGCGCTGAAATTCCAGTTCTGCGATGCGATAATCCACAACCGCCCGAGTTAAGAAGTTCTGAGCAGCAAGAAGTGCATCCTGCGACTCCAGTAAGTTACGTATCTCTGTTCTGCCTGCTTCGAGGAAAATTGTGTTGCTTCGGACCCGCTTTTCTGCGACTACAACCGACTGAGCCTGAATCTTAATGCTCTCCCGAGACTCAAGAAGGGTTCGCAATTCGCTGCGAATAGACAGCTTGATCTGATCTTCAAGCGATTGAACGCTTCTCGTAGCCTGCTCCAGACTAAGCAGGCTGTTTCGATAATCGTTTCTCTCTCTTGTCCTTTCAACCGGCAAATCGAGAGTGAGCAGGGCCGCATATTGGCCCCTGTCGAAACGAATATCGCCGATATCATCGTTATCTGAAACAAAGCCGCTTCCGCCAAGTGTCAAACCTGCCCTAAGGGCATCAGCCCTAACCACAACTTCTCTCTGGGCATCGTAAACTTCGCCTATTGCTATTTGTAAATCAAGCCGGTTCTCCAAGGCCAGTTTTACCGCCAGAGATTCGTCGATTTCATAGAGGCCGGCATCTTCGTAGTTGGCTGGTATTAAATCTATAGGAGCATCCGCAGGTGGAACTGTTTCTGAAATTCCCTCCAGAGATGCTTTTCTCATCTCATCGAGAATCGTCGAAGCCCGGCCCTGCAATTGTACAAGGTCATTCGGATCCAGTTCGATTAGAGCATCGGTTGGGAGGCCGATGGTATTTTTAAACGAATCGAGAGTGCTCTTTAGCTGCTCCTTGGCGGAAATCCAGTTATTGCGAGCACTCAATTCCCGCTGTATTGCCTGGTCCACTTCGATTTCAGGAATTCGACCAGCGTCTGCCCGCCTTCGTGAAAAGCGGGATGATGCAACTGAGCTGCGATAGTTGTCCTCCGCGTTGGATACCGAGTCCATTTGACGCAATACGTTGAAATATCCCCGGGCAATATTTACAGCAAAAGTTCGTTTGTATCGTTCGAAATCCCAAAGCTCGTAAACAACATCTCGCTCGGCCTGAGTCAGTGGTTCAGCGGCGATATGTCTGCCGGAACCTCTCATTAAGGGAATGGATACCGAAGCATCGGCACTAAGCCCCAGGGTTGAAGCACCACCCTGTGTCAAAAGATTAAAAAGGTTGATCCCTATAGACGAACTCATGTCGATTCCGTTCTTCAGAGCACGACTAACCCCCGCTGCCGCGCTTGTATCCAAATTGGTAGCCGTGGTGTCAGTGCCAAGCTCGCTGTCTGCACTTGCATTGAATATATTTTCGAAGTTGTGACGTGTTAGATCGAGGGCCAAAGCCGTTCGAAAAACATTTTCTTTGCGAGACTGATATTCCAGACTATTGCTGGCGCCAACCTGTAGCGCCTGGACTAACGACAACTTCACCGGTTTATTGGGCTCGATTGTTAAATTTTCCGAACTCCCGGATGTTTTGGGCTGGAGGTAGTTCGGATCGGGCCAGTGTTCGACAGGCTTGAGCCGGTCAGTGCCGAGTGATGCCTCGGATGAAAGAGCTAAATTCTGCTGCTCCAGCAGACGACGCCGAAGAGTATCGCTTGGCCTTTCAATGCTAAACGGCTCGGTTTCTCCAAGCGCTTCTTTTTGCTTAGCTGTGATTATCTCAGCAGCTACTTTATCAGCATTGTTGCGATGCTCAACCGGAGATCGACATCCCAAAGGAATAAGGATCAATGAAACTAACAGCAACACTAATAAATAACACTTAGAATGCCATATTCCTGGTCTATTTGTGTTTGCTGTAACTTCTTTCCACATAAGTACCTCTATCAATAAACCCATCTCCTCGTCTGCATTAACGAACACTCGATCCTGCCATTCTATTGTTATAGCCTAATCCATACCTATTATATTGTAATTCCAAAGATAAAAAGCTGCCTGCCGAGAGTTTACCTTCGGAATAGTCTGCTCAAAATTGACACAGAAAACTACTTATAGCAATCTTTAAGACGGGCTTTATTTGGATTTTATTGCAAAAAAAAGGATTTTCTTTGCCGTAAATTACGACTTACTCGCTTCTTCTGTGCCGCCATAAGCACCCATATTCACGATACCACCATTCGGATACGGCTCAAGATTTACCGGAGTGTTCGCATCACCCGCATCGACACAGGGGCTTGTTATCATATCCTTAATCCAGTTTCGGCTCATCGGGTCCCAGCGGCCCGTTCTGGATGCCAAATGATAATCATCATTACCCGGGTCCGCAAAATGTGGGTCGACATCAATATTACCCTGGCCCGGCCAGGGACCGCCGGTAGAGCCCCCCTGGACGTTGCTGTAAGTGACGTTAACCACCGACTTGTCGTCAATGAAAATTTCGTCGCCGCTGTTCCAGAAGATACAGTTTGTTATTAGAAAAACGCCGGGAGATTGCGAAGCGCCGTCATCCTGATTACAGGCCAGGGCTCTGCCGCTCTTGGCTGTATTTCCACTTAACGTGCAGTTGGTTAGTATCGCAGCACTGCTGTTCGAGTTACGTATCGCCCCGCCGAACGTCGCCGCAGAATTCTCTGCTATGAGGCAATTAATTAAGGTCGAACTGCTGCCCATATTATTGCGAATCGCCCCGCCGCCTCCTGAGACAAAGTTTCGAATGAACTCACAGCGCATGATCATCGGCCCGGAATAACGTCCTAAATTGTACATTGCTCCGCCGTTATGTGTAGCGGCGTTTGCGATGAACAAACAGTCATTTATGACCGGCTTGCACTCGGGTTCCTGCCCGCTGTTGTAAATACCGCCGCCGCCGTCTGCGAAGTTTTCGATAAATGTGCAGTTTGTCAGCGTGGGATTACTCTCATTGTAAAGCCCGCCGCCAAGTGAGCCGAAGTTCTCCCGAAACACACAACCAGTCACAGTCGGCCGGGCGTATTCCCCGCAATACATGCCGCCGCCCAGCTCGTGATAACCGCCGGTAATAGTCAGGCCGGTCAACACCGAATTCGGAGTCTCATAACGATGGAACACAAATCCCCGATGCGGATTCTCAGCAGTTCCTTCAGCGTTTATTATTACGAGGTTCGGATTGTTCGGGTCCTCACCGCGAACCGTAATCGCCTTACCGTCGAAATCCAGGTCCCGGTTGCCCCTGCCGGTATAAATCCCCGGCATAACAACCACTGTATCTTGTGAGAAAGCCATATCAATTGCTTCCTGTATAGCATCGAACGGATGATCAATCGAACCATCCTCACCTGGATCAGAAACAGCAGTATCATCAGGCCCGGGATCGCCGGGGCTATCATTATCCACGTAGAAAATATCGGGAGAAGAAGGATTCGGCGCAGACTCGGCATAAAAATCAACGCCCCAGCGATTTCCTACCCAGGTAGAATTATCATCCGAACTAAGCGTCTCCACTGAATGTCTGGAGAAAACGTAACCTTCCGCCGACGGCCATATAGTATAAGTTGTATCCGACTTCAAATTCTCAAGAGCATATATTCCTCTGTCATCGGTAAACGTTACGAGAGGCGTTCTACCTCCCGGCTCGGCTGAGACTTTGGCATTAATAACCGGTCTTCCGTCAAGACCCAAAACCCGCCCGCTGATAATTTCACCTGCACCAGCAGTTGAAATGTTATAGAGGCATCCGAAAATAGTCGTGTATTTAAGACTTACGGCATCAATATCAGGCAGATTATACCAAATATCATCTGTGCCGTTCCAACCCATATTCAAATGGTGGTACAAAGTCGAAGATTCATACCCATAACCGTCACATACGACGGCATGTCCTCCGTTCGGATCAAAAGGATCTGAAATAGCGAGAATAACAGGAGCTTTAGCATCGAGATTCGGATTTATCATCTCCTTCAGAACCGAATGGATATTCCGGCTGGAATCATATCCCAGTACTACATTGCTATACTGGAATAAATCAACCATTGCTTCCTTAGCATCCGGCATCAAAGCACCTGATCCGTCGGACTCATATTGCATTTCAACAGCGATACCAGTATCATAGCAAAGAGCACCGATGGCCTGACGCTGGATCTCGGTAAGGTTATTACAATCTTCGCTGGGCCTTAACGGCATATCGCTCCAGCTATATGCTCCTCCGAGGCCGTCACCGCCGCGTGTATTTGTGTTTTGCTTTCTTAATCCGCTGACATCGATAGCATACTCATGCACACCGATCGGTCCAGTCGGATATTCATAGTAACGCATTACCTGGGCCATGGCCGTCGCTAAACACCCGCACGGATAATTACCGGGGGTGTAATAGTTAAATAAGTTATCGCCACAGGCTTTTGCCTGACCCCATTGGCTCCGCACCAGCGGCAGCACCCGAATATCTCCGGGATTTGTTAGGCTCATCTGGTGGTATCGGCCCTCGGAATCCCCTGCAAGGTTGATAAAATGCCGCCATTTACCCTGTGACTCGGCCGTTGTTTGCGTCTCAGCCTCTGCCTGGAGATAGTACGTATTCCGGAAAGATTCGATTCGCCCGCTAAGGTCGTTAGTAGTTAAAGCCACTAATGGATTCTCGAACGAAAAGTCATAAATCCCATCAGCAGAGAAGCCAATGATCGGCTCAATCCGGTCGTCCGCCGAGACAATTACATACCCCGACGGCTGTAAATTCACAATATAATACGCCGTCCTGCCGGAATCACCTGTGAAGGTTTCAATATTTTTAATACGCCGGCCGAGCGTCGCATCAAGCGGTTGATGTGTAGTTTTGAGCCAGCCAGAAACAATCATTTCCGCATCGTATTCCGTAGCAGGTCGCGCCCAAATATTGCTACAGAGCAGCAGCAGAAGCCAAACAGCTATAAAAACGATGCGGTTGTCTTTCATCTTAATTCTCAAGAAATAGTTGACACCAGTGGCGATCCCAACATGCAGACAATTCGCTTATACAAGAAATGTTTTCCTCAACCATAATGAATTGAGCACCCTTTCACTACGTCACTTTCCATAAAAAACCGGAAAATCCTCATTATTATACACTTTTAGGCCCTAAACTCAAGGAAATAATGGCATTCCCACGACAACCGCAGGCTCTTTTACATCTGTTAATATTCTTCACCCCTCATCTTAAGATACCTTAAGTACGTTTCTTGAAATTTTTCTTGACGTGGTGGCGGTTAATTTAGTACAAAAGAAATGGTTGAGGCTCATGGATTTTCGGCTTTTTAAGCGGGCTTTTATCCCGCCGGCTGGTTTTTCAGGACAATTCGGGCTTTTGAATGAAGGAGGCAGTGTAAAATCGCAGCAGATTGACTTCTCTTTGATTTCTCTTATGCCGTTCTTGTAGGGAATTTCACTTTATAAACGATGATCTTTTTTGGAGGAAAAATCATGTTTTTCAAAAAATTTACAGGAATTTTCATCTGCCTGGCATTAGCGTTATCCTTCTCTATAACAGTGGCCAAAGGTGCTAATATCTTATTCATTTCGGCGATGGATGAGGCAACCGGGCCGGGAGACGAGGCACTTAGAGTCTTCATAGAAGGTCTCGGACACACGGTAATCATGTTCGATGATGATGAGACCGAAGCCGATACCGAGGTCGCGGCCGCTGAGGCCGACCTGGTCTTTATCTCTGAATCTGTCAGCTCCAGTAAAATCAGGGAAGAAATTACGGAGATTGAAACACCCATGGTCATCACCGAGAGCTGGGGCTGGGACGAGATGGGTTTGATAACCGGGGGTGGCGAAGACGCCCCGGATGTGGCTACAACAAATATAGAAATAGTTGAGCCCGGGCATCCATTAGCTGCAGGCTTAAGCGGGACAGCAAGTGTTCTCACTGATATTGCGAGCTCACGCGGCCCTGCCCGTTTTGGGGGCCACGGTGCGGCAGGGAGTGCTGCCACCGTCATTGCCACAGCTAAGCTAAGTGATGGCCTGACCTGGGATATTATTTTCGTCTATGAAAAGGGCGCCCAGCTTCCAGTGCCACCAGCGGACGGCAGCCCACAGGTGGCGGCGGACATGCGTATTTGCCTCGGCTTTGACGAGCAATCGTACCTCGTATGGAACGAAAACGCTTATCTGTTTCTGGAAGCGGCGATAAATTACGCTCTGGGCTTGAAACCACAACCGAAAGCAGGAATCCCTAAACCATATAACGGCGAGGTTGACGTTGCTCAGGAAGCTCTTTTAAGCTGGAAGAAAGGCGCTTACGCCGTCACCCATAACGTGTATTTTGGAAAAACTGTCGAAGACGTCAATGCCGCCGATCCAACAAACCCGCTGGACGTGCTGGTCGGCGAAAACCAGACCATTAACGCCTACGATCCATACGGTCTGCTCGATTTTGGTGGAACCTACTACTGGCGTGTCGATGAGGTCAATGACCTGGATCCGAACAGTCCATGGAGAGGCGATCTTTGGAGTTTTACAGTAATTAATTACTTTATCGTGGACGATTTTGAAGGCTATACTGACTATACGCCAAACGATATTTTCAGCTCGTGGTCTGACGGATTCGGCACCGATGAAAACGGAGCTTTGGTTGGCTACGATAATCCGGATTTTGATGCCGGAGAGCATTTCCTCGAAACAATGGAAGTCAAGAGCGGCACCCAATCGCTGCCGTATTTTTACAATAACATACCCCCAGCAACATATTCCGAGGCCACTCTGGCCTTCAGCGAGCCACAGGACTGGACCAAAGAAGGCGTTAAGGAATTGTCGCTATGGTTCAAAGGTAATCCACCTTATACCGGCAGCTTCTTAGAAGCTCCCGTCGGTACATATACGATGACCGGCTCGGGCACTGATATATGGGGCAAAGCCGATGAGTTCCACTTCGCCTTCAAAGAGTTCGCCGGTGCCGGTACTATTATAGCAAAGGTCGAGAGTATAGATCCGGTTAATGCTAATAAGGATACAAAAGCCGGCGTGATGATTCGTGATTCGCTTGAACCCGGCTCGACTAATACAGCTCTATTGTGTACTCTTGATCCTGAAAAGGGACTGCGGTTCCAAAATCGTAGCGTACTTAACGACACGACAGCAAGAGAAGATGCAGATATGGATCCGAACGCCATACCTCCTTACTGGTTGAAATTACAGCGTACTTCAGGTGGTCTTATAAGGGCATATCGTTCGCCGGACGGTATCAAGTGGACACAATTCGGTCTGAAGCAGATTTCGATGGAGGAGCCTATGTACATAGGCCTGGCAGTAACCAGCCACGATGCTGGTATGACCTCCAAGGCTGTATTCTCCAATGTCAGCTTTCACGACACCAATGTAGATATTTTGCAGTGGACCGATCAGGACATTGGAATGTTGAGCAATGAACCGGAGTCGATGTATGTTATTCTCGATGGCAGCGCAAAAATCTATTATGATGATCCGAATGCAACATTGATAAACGACTGGACGGAGTGGACTATCCCGCTTCAGAATTTTGCTGACCGCGGAATCGACCTTACCAGTGTAAATTCCATCGGTATCGGAATCGGCGACAAGGACAATCCACAACAGGATGGTGGTTCCGGCACAATGTACTTCGACGATATCAGGCTGTATCTTCCTCGTTCAGTCGAGACCAAAGAGATTGTCGTAGAGAACTTCAGCTTCGAACTGCCCGGCACCGAGAAAATCAAGGGTTGGAACGGTGAAGGCGTAGCTGGTACTCCTGCTGTTGATATACCCGGCTGGAGCAGTGATGCTGTAGTTGTTGATTCGGGTGTGGAAACCGGATATACACCCACTGATGGAGACTGGACAGCCTTTCTAATGAGCGGCGATCCTTCGGTCTGGCAATCGACCGACTATACAATAGCTGAAGGTGACATTTTCGAGCTAAAAGTGGATGCCAGGATAACATGGGCCGCTACGAATCTGCAAATGATTCTTTATTACGACGACAGCGGAGCCAGGATTCCGGCTGTGACCAGTGAAGTGACTCTTACAGATGATATGCAGGAATATGCCCTGTCTCTATCAGCCGCTGACGTTCCGGAATCGGTCGGTAAAAACATTGGAATCGAACTTTCCAATTCAAGTTCCGGCGACTCATGGATTGGCCTGGATAATATACGGCTCGTAGTATCAAAAGAGTGACCTTGTCACTTGATTTCCAGAACGACTACGGATTTTGCCGGCAGCTTCACGGCCAGCATGTCACCGTTTAGCGAGAAATCGCTAAAAACAGCAGGCTTAATTGTTTCCGGCTCATCGAAAGTATTGTGCGCGGTCATATCATCTGCGGTGAGCACACGGCCGGAAACATTCGCCGGTTCGGTTCCCAGAAGCTTACAGGAAACATCAGTCGGATTCGAGGGATCCAGATTACAAAGAGATATGTGGATTTTCCCTGATTTGTCTTTTGACGACGAAACATCAAAAGACGGAACTTTCTCATCTCCAAATTTATAATCGCCACAGTCAAGATCCACTTGCAGCAACGTAGCATCTTGATGGACCTTGTACATTTCGAATACGTGATAGGTCGGCGTTAGAATCATCTTTTCGCCCTTTGTGAGAATCATCGCCTGCAAAACATTGTTTGTCTGAGCAATATTTGCCATCTTGACACGCCTGCAGTGCTTATTAAAAGCATTGAGGAATATGCCGCACGAAACCGCATCGCGAAGCGTGTTCTGCTGATAAAGGAAAGCCGGATTTGTGCCGGGTTCGGCGTCCCACCACGTGCCCCACTCATCTACAAACAAATCGACACGCCCCTGCGGATCAATCTTGTCCATGATTTCGATATTATCTTTCAGCAGCGGGTAAATGGTAAGCGTATTCTTCATCAGTGCAAACCACTCCTTCTCATCGAACTTCGTCGCGCTTCCCTTAATTGTCCAGTCACCTGATCCCCGGACATAGTGATGCAGACTGATTGCATCCATCCTTTGATGACAACGTTCCATCACAACAGTCATCCAGTGGTAATTCACGCTGCCCGGCCCGCATGCAACTTTAACAATCCGGTTGCCGGAGTAGCTGCGTACGTATGTCTGGAAGCGATTATAGAGATCGGAGTAATATTCGGCGGTCATATTGCCACCACAGCCCCAGTTCTCGTTGCCCACGCCGAAATACTTTACACGCCAGGGCTTGTCACGGCCGTTGGCCCGGCGAAGATTGGCCATATCGCTGTCACCATCGAATGTCATATACTCTACCCAGTCCTGCATCTCTTCAACGGTTCCGGACCCGACGTTGCCAGCAATATACGCATCACAATCAAGCTGTTCACATAAATCCAAAAATTCATGCGTGCCGAAAGCATTGGTTTCTTTGACCATGCCCCAGTGCGTATTGAGCATCGCAGGACGGTTTTGACGCGGGCCGATTCCTTCTTTCCAGTGATACTCATCGGCAAAGCAGCCGCCAGGCCAGCGAAGCACCGGGATCTTAATTTTTTTAAGAGCCTCGACCACATCGTTCCGAATGCCCCTCGTGTTCGGGATTGGTGAATCCTCGCCGACCCAGAAACCCTCGTAGACACATCTGCCGAGGTGCTCGGAAAAGTGCCCGTATATGTTTCTGCTGATTGTTTCCTTGCCCCTGTCGGTATAAATTACCAGCTTGTTAGTATGAGTTTCCTGTCCTATTGCACTTTCCACAGTTGAATTAAAGGCACAACCAGCTAATATAACAATGACAAAAAAGAAATGAATTGTCTCGATTGAAACCGCCCTGAACTTCAATTTTTTCAATTCACTATGCTTCATTTTCACATCCTTTCCAGAGTAATCAATATATTGTCCAATCCAGATTTATCGAGAGAAAAACCGTTATTAATGTTCCGGTTTGTTCGTATTGATCGGTATGCTCGTATCAATAGAGCGGATATGAAGATCTTGCTGTGGAAATGCGATTTCAATGCCGCCTTTTCGAAATTCGGTGTCGATTGCACAGTTTATGTCGTGCCAGACAGGAACGTAATTATCTATGCCCGAAATATATACGCGCAGCTCAAATTCAAGACTGCTATTTCCGAAATTCTTAAAAATAACGACTGGCGCCGGGTCTGTAAGGACCAGAGGATTGGCCTTCGCAACATCATAAAGAATTTGTTCTGCTTTTGCGATATCCGAGCCATAGGCAATTCCTACTACGAATTCACGACGTAGAACGTTATCCGACAAGGTCCAGTTGATCAGACGCCCGGTGATAAACTCCTTGTTGGGCACGAGAAGCTCGCGCTGGTCCCACCTGCGAATAGTGGTAGCCCTGATTCTGATCTTCGAGACTTTTCCCGTTACGTCGCCGATGGTAACCACATCGTCGACGCGGATGGGCTGTTCGAAAAGTATAATCAGGCCGCTAACGAAGTTGGCAAATATTTCCTGCAGTCCGAAACCAAGGCCAACAGTCATAGCGGCAATGAGCCACTGAACTTTCGACCAGCCAATCCCAATTTCACTGAATGCCAGTACCGTACCGACAACTGCCAGTGTATAACGGAAAAGAGTAATGATGGCGAAACGGACGCCGCGGTCGAGCGGAAGCCGCCGCAAGACGATGATTTCCAGCAGACCGGGGACATTTCGTGTTATAATCACCGTCAACACAACTACTACAAGAGCCGTTGCCAGAGAGCCAAGAGTTACGATATTCTCAGCACCCATTCTCCAAAGTTCAATTTTTGCCAGGGCGCCCAGGGCCGGCAGGATATCATTCCAGACGTACCAGATTCCACCTAATGGAACAAGCAGAGTCAGTGCATCGATTAGCCGTCTTGTTTGCCTTGATATCTGAAAGATCGTTGTTTCGTCATCTTTTATTTTTTCCTGCTGGGACTCTATAGAGGAAGCAGGCTCTTGCTGCTCCTGTGTTTCCTGCCCTGCGGCCTCACGTTTCTGACGCTCAAGTAGAGCAAGTCTACGCTGAGCAACCATCAGCCAGCGAACAAATAACGCTCTGACCAGAATCATCAGCAAAATGAGAACAATTGTGATTACGAACTTCTCAAAAAGATGCCGGGCTGCATAGAAATAGCCCATGCCGGCCAGAATAGCAAA
Source organism: Sedimentisphaerales bacterium (assembly GCA_016936275.1). GTDB lineage: Bacteria > Planctomycetota > Phycisphaerae > Sedimentisphaerales > Anaerobacaceae > JAFGPJ01. The sequence goes on along the minus strand of JAFGPJ010000253.1, from coordinate 1,962 downwards.
TATAACAGGAAGGATAAAACTAAGCGGATACCAGATATAGCGCAGGCGTTCAAGCCAGCCGCCCTGCCTCTGCTTGAGATAGGGTCCGATTAATGGCCCTGTTGGTCGAAGCAGCAGCAGTTGCAGCAGCGCCAACAAAATCAAGTTCATTATGAAGAAAAGACGACCCGCCGAGTTATACCACTGTTCATCTTTCTGCTGGACCTGCATAAACTGGACAATTAATGTGATCGGAATTATTAAAATTAGGTACCAGCCAAACAGCCGCCGGAGAAAAGACATCGGATCCTGACGCATGCGCAAGTGGTCATGAGCCAGACCATGAGGCATAGCAAAGTGCCGTAGGAAACTAAGCGAGAAAACAACCGGCACAAGTGACAGTAAACCTGCAGCAATCGCCTGTGAGAAATCATTATCCGCCATAGCCGCTCGAAGACGCCACCATAACAGGAATAAAACAACAGGCCATGTACCCGCCAGAAAAACAGTAAATGCCAGCACCTTAAACGTATGTAAGAAACTGTCAAGCTTCACATGGCGTACTTTATCGCTGAGAGCCTCGATGGCTTTATGTGCTTTCGGATGAAGCACGATTAAAGAAACGACAATCAGCAGTGAGGCCAAATAGACCGAAACATTACTCTTGTAATCGGCCCACAGGATAGTCGCCACCTGACGCCAGTTATCAACGGAAAGTAACCAACCTAATGCATAGGCACTCTCTCGCAGGTCGGATAATCGCAACGGAAGGCTGCTCTTGACCCAAAGAATGTTCTCATCGATAAAGGCTGCATACTCCCGTACGGTGTTCACGTACTCACGCTCTTTTGCATCGAGGTTTGCCAGTTTCGCTGAATAATCTCCATACAGGTCGGCAATTGCTCTAAGCAAGTTATGCTGGATCTCATAATAACCAGCTGCCTGTTTTTGGATAGCCTCACGCTCGGCCAGGCTTTTGTTTGGATCGATCCGGGAGTCTATGACTTTCATCTCGTCCGTCAGGTCGATTAGTTCCGACCATTGCTTGTCACAATCCATTTCATGGAACTGAGTAAGTGATATCTCCGTAGGTCGGCCCCGCATTTTACGCAGGTTTTGGCTTATGTTCGGCAATTTATCGCGTTGACGGAGCAGAACCATACCCATTGTATCCGTGACTTTCCCGGCCGTCTCAACTTTGGTACGTATCTCGTTAAAACTGCTCTTGATGCCCGCGAGGTTCACGTCGATAATTTTAGAATATTGCGTTAATGCCTGATTCTTGGACACCAGCTCGGCCTGAATCCCGGCCAGATCGGCATTCTTTTTGGCAATATCCTGGATTGCAGGATCGTCATACTTCGTTTCTTCCTTCGCGCGAATAGCCTCTTTCTTTGCAGCCTCGGCTTCTTTTTGCCGAAGAGCGTTAACCTTTTGCTGCCAGAATTCGACCACTTTCTCCGCCGCCGACAATTGTCGAGCAGCCAAATCCCTTCTGGCTGACAGCAAATCGCCGGCAGCATCGTAGAAAAGCAGCTCTTCGGTATTGGCTGCTATCTGGCTTTCCAGCGTTCGCTGCTGGGTAAGCAGTAATGTCCGATTGGCCTGCGTTAACTCGGTTTTCTGACCTTCCGCATCCGGAACCGCTAACTTGGATTTGACTTGCTCGAGGTTTTGCTTTGCAGCGTTCGTTTCTTCAGGGATTTTAGTGCGCCGTTCGGCGCGTCTCTTCGGCTCGTTTTCCCATGTCGCAACGTTTTTCTTTGCTTCCTCAAGGATCGCATTTGCTGCTGTAAGGGCTTGCTCGGACTGAGCTAATGTGATCTCCGGCGCTGCCTCGGGTTGAGCAACGGTTGCCAGTCCAGCAATTGATTCTTTAATTTTGGCCAGAGTAGCCGGTATATCGATTCTTCTCTGATTATATTGCTGTTTGTTAAATTCAAAATCAGCCGTTAATTTCAATTGAGCGATTGCCTTATCATA
>JAFGPJ010000252.1 GCA_016936275.1 Sedimentisphaerales bacterium | reverse complement strand
GTCCCGTATCTCATCATTGAATACCATGATCTCAAAAATGCCTGTTCGCCCTCTGTAACCTGTACCGTTGCACTTGCTGCAACCCCGGCCGTAGTAGAACGTCCTGCCTTTAACGTCTTCCGGCTGCAATTGCAGCTCCATTAGCTGGGTCTCGCTCGGCTCGAATTGCGTTTTGCATTTTTCGCATATCTTTCTGACCAGCCGCTGAGCAACAATTCCCTCAACCGTGGCGGTAATAAGAAACGGCTCGATCCCCATATCCAGAAGACGTGCGACGGAGCTTGGGGCATCATTCGTATGCAACGTCGTAAACACAACGTGCCCTGTTAGCGAGGCCTGTGCGGCAATCTGCGCCGTCTCAAGGTCTCGAATCTCACCGACAAGGATGATATCAGGGTCCTGACGCAGAATTGAGCGAAGGCACCGTGCAAAGGTCAGTCCAATATCCGACTTCATCTGGACCTGTATAAGACCGTCAACGTCATATTCGACCGGGTCTTCGGTAGTGATTATTTTCGTCTCTATGGTATTAAGCTTGTTTAAGGCTGAATATAAAGTTGTCGTTTTGCCACATCCGGTCGGCCCGGTAACAATGATGATACCATTAGGTTTGTGGATGAGCATATCGATTATTGCAAGATCTTCCGGTCCCAGACCAAGGGCTCCCAAATCAAAACTTGCCTGACTTCTGTCCAGAACACGCAACACGACACTTTCGCCGAACATCGTCGGCAGAACACTAACACGCAGATCTATCGGATTGCCCTGGACGGTCAGTGAGATTCGGCCGTCCTGCGGCAGACGCCGCTCAGCAATATCCAGGTCCGCCATAACTTTTATGCGCGAGCTTAGTGCAGCAGCAATATACTTCGGTGGAGGTACCATTTCATACAAAACACCATCGATACGGTAACGCATCTTGTATTCATCTTCAAACGGCTCGAAATGAATGTCAGAAGCCTTGTCACGAATGGCCTGCAGCAAGACCAAGTTCAGCAATTTTTTAACCGGATTGGACTCAGACAGCTCCTTCAGCTCGTCCAGGTCGATGCTCTGGTTTCTGCCATCAAATTCCGCAAGAAACGTGTCACCCTGAATTTCATCGATTAGTTCGTTGATATTGTTGTCTTGCTGTGTTTCATAGTGTTTAGCCAGAGCCTTTTCCAGCGCCTCGGAATCAGTTATCTTCGCTGTAACCTTGAAACCCATTAGAGTGCTCAAATCGTCCGTAGCTCTGAAATTTTCAGGATTATCAAGGGCAACAATTAATTCATTTAGCCCCTGATTGTATTCGATTGGGACGATATGGTACGTTTTTGCCATTTGAGCCGGCACTTTCTCAACCACATCGGCAGGAATATCAATACCTTCAAGGCTTATATATTCCATTCCTCGCTGGGCAGCCAAAGCTCTCTGTAGCTGACCCTCATCGACTAGACCTAATTCCAGAAAAATCTGTCCTATCTGCACCTTCTCCGGCCGTTGGCCCTGGATATTCAGGCACTCATGGACTTTGTCTCTGTTCAGAATACCCATTTTGATAAGTATTCTACCGAGCGTTCTGCCCCTCAACTGCTCTATCGGAGGCATTTTTTGTGCTGTCTGCATTTTTCCCATCAGCTTAACCCTAACACTGATTCTGAATAATACCTACTTATTATACGACACTAAAACCTTTTTGGCAAATAAATTATCGAATGGACATTTAGTTATTTGGACTTCTGTTCCTGCGCCCATTTTTACGCTAATCACGTCAAATAATACACATTTTAAAAGAAATCGCATTTCCAATAACTTGCTAATAAAAAGCAATAAAATCTGCCAAAACCTGAAAATATTTTCTCCCGCCAAATCCATTTTATTAAATATCTCTCAGGATGGTGCCTATTTACAAGCTTGATACTTACCGCGCCTTGGAGTTGTCTATTCCCGCCAGGATTTTAACGCAATACTACCTCATAACCCAGCGTTTTCCCTGATAAGCAAAACTGCTATTTGTCCTTAAGGCCTGATCACCTCTGAGGGAATAGCTTAATTCAAGGGTTTTTCTCAGAAAAATTTTGACCGGCTCACCCATCTGGTCTTTCGATACCGGATGGTCAACAGCAATCGTCTCGTTACTCAGACCGGTTATAAATAGCTGTAAACTCTTGGCTTGAGGATCAAAATCCGGCCAAATAACGACGATATCTTTCGTATTATCCTCACCCTGAAGTATCTTAGTACCGGCATTGTCTAAAGGCTCAAGAAACGGATATTTGCTCTTATGACGACTTTTTACCTGATTAAAAATCATCGACGATACAAACTTGCCCGCCGGTATAATCTGGAAACTATCCGTCATCAGGTCGCACTTCGGATAGAAATCAACATCATTACCCGTGTTGTTGGTCAGCGTAATAATCATATACCAGAACTGCACGGGCATTTTATCGGAACCTCGCGACATAGTTATTTGCTGGGGAGCAATAAATTCCATATCCAGAGTCCACTGCCCCGGAGCATGTACAATAGCCGGCTCAGGTGCGGCCAGACACACACAGGCAATAATTGCCCAGATTACCATAATCCCATTAAAAAACCTTTTCATCGTATCGCCCTCATATAGAACTATATGCTTTTTTCTTTGCAAAATTCCAATTATCATTTCAATGTATATTTTACACTAAAGCGGTTTAAAAGCCAAGAATATTTTACTTCTTATTAGTAAGTTATGCCGCAATTCCATAAAATCGTTGCCCGGCATAAGAAATTCAGTTATTTTGTCCGGTAGGTGGGTGAATTTTGACTCTTAGCTTGAGTATGAGTATATCTATGGCGGACAAACAAAAACAATTATTGCAACAAATTGAGCGTTTGCTCGAGACAGATAACACGCCAGCCCTGCACAAACTGCTGAGCGACCAGTGGAGCAGTGATATAGCCGAAATCGTCGAGCTTGTAGACAACGAAGAAAGACGCGCTATCTTCGATGTTATGGACAAGCCAATGTCCGCCGAAGTTCTGGAAAAGGTAGATGAGGCAACCAGAGCGGAGCTATTTGAGCTACTGGAAGGCGAGGAGCTAACCAGTCTTATTTCTGAGCTTGACCCGGATGATGCCGCCGATATCCTTTCCGAACTATCCGAAGAAAAAAGAGCTAAACTGCTCGAAAATATATCGCCACACGAATCGGCAGAGATCAAGGAACTGATGAGCTACTCCGAAGACTCTGCCGGTGGGATTATGGACCCTGTTGTAATCAGTGTTTCCGAGGATGCCACCGTCGGCGAAGCCGTCAGCAAAATACGAGCGGCGGAAATTGATGAGGATTTCTATTCAGTTTTTGTTGTGAATAAGACCGATCGATTTCTCGGCGATGTTCGCATACGCTTTCTACTGACCCGTCCTGAGAACACGAAGATTCATGACCTGATAGATCCCGACACAATCTACGTTTATATAGATACCGACCAGGAAGAAGTGAGAAACATATTCAGTAAGAACAACCTGATCGTAGTGCCCGTTCTTGACCGGAACCACAGACTTGCCGGGCGCATCACAGCCGACCGTGTCATCGAAGTGGCCGAGGAAGAGGCCGCGGAAGACTTATACACTATGGCGGGTACCGATCCCGAGGAACTGGATAACATCTCGGTTCTTCACGCAGCCCGCGTGAGACTGACCTGGCTGCTGCCATGCTTAATAGGCACAGGCGTAACCGCCCTTGTTCTGATGTTTTTCCATGACAGATTTCATATCGATAATCTGTCGCTTATTTACACCGCTGCGCTTGCTTTTGTACCGATGATTGCCGCTATAAGCGGCAATGCAGGTCTGCAGACTTCCGCGATTGTAGTTTCCGGACTGGCAACCGGTCACCTTGTGGCACTGAGATTAAGCCAGGTTTTTACCCGTGAAGTGCGAATTGCGCTGCTGGTAGCTCTGAGTTGCGGTCTATTGGGGGGCATTGCCTGCGCACTATTGCTTCATACAAAAGGCCTGGAAAACGGCATCAAAGTGACGAGGCTTGTCTTTGCATTCAGCACGGCGATGTTCTCGGCTATCATGGTTGCGACAACACTTGGCCTGTTTCTCCCGTTTTTATTCCGCCGAATCGGCATTGATCCGGCGATAAGTTCCGGCCCTCTGGTCACAACAGCCAACGACTCAATAAGCGTAGCAATCTATATGTCACTTACACTACTGCTGGCAACATGATGTCAGGCGAAAAACCACTTTATGAACTTTGATTTAGCGGGGAAAGGCAAAAACTTCCTATTGACATAAAGGCTTTATCCACGAGAACGCCTAATCCCAATCCCTCGCCTCGTATCGACTCTCCCCCTTGGCCTCCTTTCATGCGAGATTTCCCTGATTCTCGATTTTTTTGCCGCAGGTTTTTTCTGTGCAGATCCGGCGGGAACCTTCTGTCCCAACAGTTGCAAGGCGCTTATGCACACTTGCCTGGTGGAGCTGTCAGGATGTTTAAGGCACTGGTTGAGAACCTCCAGTGCCACTTTCCTCATCCTGCCTCGCATTTTCCTAAGACCATAAGCGGCTGCATTCTTTGTCGTTATATGGTCACGGCCTGTCAAAGCTTCTTTTAAGATTTCCAGACCGTCTTCCTGCATCCAGGATAAGTTGAAGGCCGCCCGGCGTCTGTTCGATGCATCAGACGAACGCAACTGCTCTTTGAGCTTCTCAAGAAGCTTTATGGCCTCGTCATCCTTTTCTCTACCCGTCAATATCCGTTTTTCTGACTCCATAAATACACCCTTTTTATATCGGCAAGCAGGTGCGAATCGCTAAAGTCGATTTATTATTGGCACTAATTTGGAGGCTTATCAAAGACCGAGAAGTTAAAATCAGCTTAATTAAGGGGAAAATAAGTATTGTTTAAGCATCAAGCTTGACAACCTGGGTAAAATCTTGTATTATAGATAGGTTAGGTTTGTCTTGACAAATCTCATGGTGAGATAAATGCTTTTCTGTTCAACGACCTATAATCAGGCTGGCCGTGATAGAAAGAGTTGGTTAATAAGTATTGGAGCTAATTATAATTATGGGCAAAGAACAACCGATTGATACTCAAAAGCCCCTTGAGCATGAGCCTAAGCTGAATAGGTTTTTCAGAGCAGCCATAAAAACACGCGCCAGCGATCTACATCTGAAGGTGGGACAGACGCCGAAATTGCGTCTTTTCGGGGAATTGAAGAAAACAACCGGCGACGTACTGACCCCGAAGAAAATGGAAGAACTGGTATTCGAGCTGCTAAATCCGGCCCAGAAAGACTTTTTTATGCAGCACGGGACACTGGATTTCGCCCATGAAGTTGATGGTGAGCACAGATTCAGGACGAATGTGTTTCGACAGCGAGGATTAATCAGCCTTGCGGCACGGCGTGTCAACACAGTCATTCCACCGTTCGAAGAACTGCACTTGCCCCCTTCACTGGAAACGATATGCAGCGGCAGACAGGGATTGATTCTTGTGGTAGGGCCTACCGGCTGCGGCAAGACAACAACAATAGCTTCGATGATTAACTACATAAACCTCACTCGTTCCTGCCACATCATTACCATAGAGGACCCTATTGAGTATTTATTCAAGGACCAAAAAGCGATTGTCTCACAAAGGGAAATAGGGCTTGACACCAAAGATTTCGAGGAAGCCTTAACATATCTTATGCGGCAGGACCCTGATGTTGTCTTCGTCGGCGAAATGCGAGATGCCAGAACCGTCACAGCCGGAATGAGGGCCGCCGAAACCGGGCACCTTGTATTCGGAACGTTGCACTCGGCAAATGCATCTCAAGCCGTTCACCGGCTTTTAGACCTTTTCCCCCAGAATGAACGTGACCTTGTAAGACAGACTTTAGCCCTGGCAATCAGAGCAGTTATCAGTCAGGTATTGCTACCTTGCATTAAGGAAGGCACTGACAGAATACCGGCCGTGGAGATTCTTATTACAAACGCCGCCGCCAAGAGACTCATTGCCGAAGGGCGTGAGGCTGATCTACCCAACGTTATAAGAAGCTCGCAGAACGAAGGTATGCAGGACCTTACATACAACCTTGTTGATTTGGTGGAAAAAGGATTCATCGATCCGAAGGACGCAATGAAATACGCACC
>JAFGPJ010000251.1 GCA_016936275.1 Sedimentisphaerales bacterium | reverse complement strand
TTGAGCTTTGGGAATTGTGGCGACAAAGCGATGAATATTCTTCCGGTCTTTTGGTTCCTTTTCTGGCTGTTTATGTGCTTTGGTCGAGGCGTCATGATGTCGCTCTTTATCCTGTAAGACCCTCAATCTGGGGATTTTTTGCATTCGTGGGGGCACAGGTAGTCAGACTTCTCGGGCTTTTCTTAATGTACAGTTCAGCAGAAAGACTATCGGTCGTCCTGAGTATTGCTGCTTTGATATTATTGCTGTTTGGCTGGAAGTTTTTCCGAAAGATATCCCCAATATTATTGTTTCTGTGTTTGATGCTGCCCCTGCCGAACGTAGTGCAGTATTATGTCGGCTTGAATCTGCAGCGCTGGGCTACTTCATCGGCGGTTTTCTGCCTTGAGGTGATTGGATATTCAGTCACACAAGACGGCCATACTATTGAAATGGGTAATGTTAGTGTCGCTGTTCTTGAAGCCTGCAACGGTCTGAGAATGATTACCGCCTTTTTTGTTATCAGTGGACTGGTTGTTCTGCTGGTAGAGCGGGCCTGGTGGGAAAAGCTGGTTATTCTGATTTCAAGTCTGCCTATCGCATTGCTGTGTAACACTATTCGATTGGCGGTTACGGCGATTTTTTTCACTATTCTTGAGGGTGAGTATTGGGAGCAGATATTCCATGACTTCGGCGGATATGCAATGATGCCATTAGCTCTTGCGGTTGTTGTTGGTGAGCTATGGCTTTTGGCGAAACTTACGGTGCTACCGACCGAAGAAAAAGCAATAATAATTACACGTCAGGGAGGATGAACAATCATTCGTGGCGGGCCTTTTTGTAAATGATTACAAAATGAAGCTCGAAGTCTGAACAGAATCACAAATCAATATTGTAGGAGTAATAGAAATGAGCGAATTAGACAAATATCAAGAACCGGTGGTCGGGCAGGAACTCGTTAATATGCAAATTCCACCTGAACAGGGCGAAGAACCTTCGTCGGATATGGTAGCCGGCATACTTCGTCGCTGGTACATTGTATTTCTGATATTCTTAATAATAAGCGGCATAGGGCTGCCTGCGATCTGGATGACAGTTAAGCCTGTGTTCAATGTGACCGGCGCGATAAGAGTTGCCCCCATTTTGGCGGACATCCTGAGCGGTGAGCAGGACAGAGGCGAAATATCGAATTATGAAAACTTTAAGAATACCGAGGCGGAAAAGATCAAAAGCAACACGGTAATACAGCGGGTTGCGGATGATCTGGTGGATAAAAACCTGTCTTTCTTCAAGGATGAGCCAACAGACCTGGTCTCGAAGTGGAAGCGGAAATTATTAGGCCCTCAACCTCAGCTTGAGCCGGCAATGAAGTTAAAAAATGCCATAGTTGATGACGGGATTATTGCAGTTGGTGCGGGCCGAAATGATGAGCTGATAAAAATAACTATGCAAAGCGCAAACTTAGCCGAAGCAAAGCAAATTGTTGATTCCTTTATTCGGGCGTATATGGAAATCGAGGTTGTCAGTTCGGATGAAGATGAGAACCGGAAGCTTGCTGTACTGGACAACAGGCGCGACTTTCTTTACGAAAGGATCGAAAACGACCGACAGACGATTTATCAGTTGGGGCAGGAATATGGGGATGTCGTTCTGCAGGGTCGGCAGGACATGATGCTTCAACGTGTTGCAAGCTTGATGGATACACTTAACAGAGTAGAGGCTGAACGACTTAAACTCGAAGCACAGGTCAAATTACTTGAACGCACAAGAGAGCAACCCATCCCGGCAGCGGAATTGCTGAAGATGAGGCAGGATTATATTAATCAAGATCCAACGGTCGTGGCATTCACAGGGAATATTACGCAATTAGAACAAGATATTATTGTTGCCAGACAGACGTTGTCACCTACGAATCCGGAACTTTCACGAAAAACCGAACTATTAGGAATATTAAAGGAGCATCTGGAAGAACGAAAAAAAGAGGCAAGCAGTGCTTTTGATAATTTGGTGGCTAAGGAATCTGCAGAGGCCGGCAACAAAGAGCTTGTAACTATACGTAGTCAACTGGAACAAACACGAGAATATGAGAACAGTCTTCGGGATACTCTGTCAAAACAAGATATTCAAACTGTTCAAACCGGACGTAAGCAACTGACAATTCAAGAATTGCAGGACAGGTTGGACTCGACTAAAGAAGAGTATAGTCTTGTGCTAAAGCGAATCCAGGCCTTGGAACTCCAGCGGAAGCGTCCGGCAAGAATTTCAGTATATTATAACGCGGACATCGCTGAAATTAACGATAAGCGGGTAAAATTTACGATAGCCGTGGTTTTTGGCTCGCTCGTTTGCGGCATGGGACTGGCGTATCTTCGAGATAAGGCCGATCAGAGTTTACGAACTCCGGATGACGTTGCAAAACGAATCGGCATCCGAATCATCGGAACTACCACGAGTTTGAATACTGTCAAGCCGGCTCTTCTCCCGGAACAAATAGTCGGAGATTACCAGACTATTCGCACCAACCTGGGACTTCTTGGCGCAAAAGGAATACCTAAGAAACTCGTTGTTACCAGTCCGAATATGAAAGAGGGCAAAACCACGTTTGCAGTTAATCTGGCAACAAGTCTGTCCGAGTCGGGTAAAAAGGTTTTGCTAATAGATGGCGACTTGAGAAAACCTGATGTTGCTCGGCTGTTGAATCTTCCCAAGGGCTCGAGGGGACTTCATGACGTTCTTTGCGGAGTCAAATTTGAGCAGGCGGTTTTTTCCGTAGCCTCAACTGGTCTGGATGTGCTGGCGGCTGATTTACATGATGCGGCAGATGCTTACGAACTATTAGCTTTGCCTTCGACGGCTAAACGCATCAATATAATCAGTAGAATGTACGACCACGTGATTATCGATACTCCTCCGGCACTGGTTTTTCCCGATGCTCTTATGTGGGCTAAAATTGGGAAAGCTGTTGTTTTGGTAAGCTATGCCGGCCATACCACCATGCCGGACCTAAAAGAAGCTAAGGATCGGCTGTCACAAATAGGTGTCAAAGTGCTGGGAACCGTACTGAGCAGCGTTCAGGCAGAGCATAGTTATTATCGTCAGGGGCATAGTTATTATGCACAAAGTGTTGAAGGAAGGGAGAATACCAGGGTCTCCAGGAGAAAACTAATGTTCTCCATGGAAGATACCCCAGATTATATCGAAGATTCAGATTCAGAGACTGATGAGCCGACCGAGGTGTAATTTGCACGATATGGATCATTAAGTTTCCATGTGGTCCGGTACTGATTTTGCTAAGAATAATCCCTAAATACACGCTCGTAAATGTTGCTTAGTCATCAATTCATGAACATGATTATTATACCCAGAAATTCTGCGGACAGCAATGGTGAGAGCTTGCTTCGTTTTGCTTTGACGAACGAACCTGTTGCCGGTGTTGTTTTCGATGGATTGTGTAAACAACGGGGCATAAAGATGGATTCAGTATTACGGTTGTCTGCAAAATGTAATACCGGCAAGACTTTTTATGCAGTTCCTTATGAATGGGAAATTGAACCTTTCAAATCCCGGCATCAAAATAAGATGCCGAGACAGTCTTTATATAATAGAAAGACAAGTGTAATACGTTATAAGGATAATATAACTATTCCCTCTGAGCACTTACGCAGCACTAAACAAAAGGGCGACTTAAATCAATGGTTTGTTGTATCCAACGGGCGATTTGTCACACAGATCAATGCTGATTTTCTTGATAGGGTACTTGGCGGCATTAAGGCAGACATAGTAGCGGTCAATGCGGAACCCGGGCTGTTGGATCAGCGTGAAAAAGTGCGGTTGACAACCGAAGGTAAGGTGGCGGGTTTTTGCCGGACATATTCTGATTCAGTCGAATTTACATTTGTCTCCGTCCGGTGGCCTCATCATCTTTTTATTAAAACCGACGTTCTCGATCGTGTATTAGTGGATGGGATTTTGCCCTTAACTTTTACCTCTCTTTCTGATATTTGCCGGTCTAAAGAAATAATGTTACGAGCGGTTAACTTAGGTGGAATGGTACTGGATCTGGAAACTGAAGATGGGCTGCTTAGTTTCCTGGATACGACGCTATTGGATATTCAGGATTCTAAATTCGACCTTCGAGATTTGAACGAGATATCCGGAGATACAAGATTAATAGGAAAGGTGCTGTTGGGAAAGAATATTCGCATCGGCCCCAAAGCTGTCATTATTGGTCCGACGATCATCGGCAATGATACCCGGATTGAGGGTGGAGCTGTTATAAATTCTTCCATCATTGGACCTGGAGTGTGTGTGCCGGAGAAACAATTTGTGCTGGGACGTATTATAAGAGGGACGCAAATAAATTGGGAGCGCCCTGTTCGGCACAAAAGCAGGGTAAACTTGTTGCAGGATTCTCATGGGCCGTTTCGCAAATGGCCCGGGATTTCCTATGCACGATGCTTCAAACGAATTGCCGATTTTTTTGCCGCGGCAATGGTTTTGATTTTGTTTGCTCCGGTATTAATACTCGTTGCCCTGGCAATAAAATTAACTTCGCCGGGCCCTGTATTTTATAAGGATAGACGTCAGGGGCTGCACGGCAAGGAATTCAACTGCCTGAAATTCAGGACGATGATTATGGGAGCTGATAAGATACAGGATATTCTTCGAATCGTCAGCCAGGTGGACGGTCCTCAATTCAAGATAAACAATGATCCTCGAATCAATACCGTTGGCTGGTTTCTGCGGGAAACATATATCGATGAAATACCCCAGTTTTTAAATGTCCTGTTTGGCCAGATGAGTATTGTCGGCCCGAGGCCCTCCCCTAAATCGGAGAACACGTTATGTCCGTTCTGGCGTGACGCCAGATTGTCGGTTCGGCCAGGAATTACAGGTCTATGGCAGGTTTACAGGACACGCCAGCCAATGAAAGACTTTCAGGAGTGGATACATTATGACATCGAGTATATCAGGAATCTTTCGCTGAAGATGGATTTAAGTATTTGCTGGAAAACAGCAATGAAACTTTTGGAAAATTTTATCGACCAATTCTAACTTTTTAGAAAGGGAGAGTAAATGTCGGGAAGATACTTTAACTGGAAATTGGCAATTGTTTTAATTATAAGCCTTGTTGTTTTAGGCGTAAGCGCATTTGGACTGCGCAAATGGCGCAGGGCCAACAAGGCCGAGCAGGGTCTTGTTCTTGGCAATAAGGCTTATGATGAGCATAAATGGGAAGAAGCGGCTGAACATCTGGGAAAGTATATTGCCTTGGAACGAGATAATGTTCCTATATTGCTTAAATATGCAGATGCTCAGCTAAAAATCAGGCCTGCCAAGCTTAATAAATATCAACAGGCTATCGGTGCATATCGAGCAGTCTTAAGATTAGATAGAGATAATACCGAAGCTGCTATGCAGCTAACTGAAATTTATCTAAGCATAGGCAGCCCCGGTGAGGCGGAACTCGTTGCCAGAAGACAGCTTGAAACCAATCCTAATCCGAATCTTCGCAGGATTTTGGCTCTTGCGCTCGTTGGACAAAGAAAGTTCGAAGAAGCAGCAGCGGAATTAGAGAGCATTTTACAGGAACATCCCGGAGAAATATTAGCTTATGAATCATTAGGCAAACTTATAGAGCAACGTCCGGGAGATTTTAAGGAATTGCCGTCCCATTGGTATAATCAGGCCGTGGAGAAAAATCCTTCTTCATCTCTGGCGTATATAATACGGGCGGGTTTTTATCGGAGAAGTGAAGATTTCTCCGGTGCTTTAGCTGATCTGGAGAAGGCAGAACAACAGGACCTGTCAGATTCGACTGTTCGCTTGCGTCTTGCACAGGAACTTATCAATTTTAATTTTCTCGACAAGGCCCAGATGCATCTGGCTGCAGTTCAACAAGCCACACCTGATGATGAGGATCTTTGGAAAACATGGACCTCTCTTGCAATGAAATCGGGGTCAAAAGAGAAAATGCTGAAAATAGCCCGGGAAGGATTGAAAGAGCTTTCTTCTCAACCGTGGGATTTTATGCCCCTGGCTGCTGAGTTATTTATCCGCTCAGACAAGCTTGATGAGGCAAATGACTGCATCTCTAAAATGCACGAAAAGGATATTTCTTCGGCTTCGGTCTCATTTCTGCGGGGTCTTGTGGCTTCCGAGCAGGGCAATCATTCTGATGCCGTCAAGTATTGGCGGCAATCTATAGGACAGGGCAACAAATCCATACACGTCCGCCTGGCGTTGGCATCGGCTCTTGTTCGTTTAGGTAATACCCAATCGGCCATACAACAACTACGCTCGCTGATATCTGAAAGCCCCGGTTCTTTTCAAGGTTACCTGGCCTTAGGCAAACTTCTGGCGCAGACCGGAAACTGGACAGGTGCTGCAAATAATGCTGCAAAAGCTATACAGCTTTCGCCGGATAATCAGGAATCGGTTTTGTTTTATCTACGTGCTCAGATGCAACTGTCAGCTACACGCCGGGACGATAAAGGAACGATGGAAACGCAGTTGATAAATGATTTACAACAGCAGTTGTCCGCTTTTGAAAAAAAAGCCGATGCTGTTGGGGAAATCAAGTTGTTGCAGCTACAGTTCGCATTACAGCGAGGTAAACTGGAGGAGGCTGAGGCTCTGATGGCTCAACTTAAGGAGACTCAACTTCCAAAAGAAAGAATTGTTATGGCTGAGGCCGAGATGCTTACCGCTCAGGGAAAGATAGATGAAGCGGTAGTTAGATTAAATGAGACAGTTGAGGAATTTCCCGAGTCCGTTGATTTGGTAAGGTATCTTGCGATTTTGCTAGACCGCAAAGGCAATCAAAAGGAATGCGAAGCGAGCATTAAAAAGGCGTTAGAGCGTATCGATACGCCGTTGTCCCAGCGTGACTTGAGTTTGCTGCTGGCCCAATTTTATACTCGATGGGAACAAAGAGACAGTGTTTATATCTTGCTAAGTAATCTTGCTGAGGAACTGCCGAATGATATTCCTATTAAGCGCAGGCTTTTATTATGCGAGCAAGTTGCCGCTGATCCCGAACAAGCCCAGCGAATAGTCAATGATATCAAATCCATCGAAGGTCAGGATGGCTGGCAATGGCGATATGAGCAGGCAAAACTCTGGTTTGGTATGGATGATTTCAAAAATCGTTACCCGCAAATTTTGTCGCTTCTGCAGGAAAATATGCAGGCCAATCCCAATGACCAGGCAAGTCATTTGCTACTGGCAAGATCCTATGAACGGGCGGGGGAGATGCAATTGGCGATATCGACTTATCGTGAAATATTAAATCAGTCGCCCGACAATATCCTCGTGGTAATTCCATCTGTTGCCGCTTTATACAATGCAGGGCAATATGAAGAAGCCGAGCAGGTTCTCAATCGTGTTACCAGGCAAAATCTGTACCATCCTGAACTCCAGAGACTGCAACTGCAAAACTATCTGAGGCAGGGCCAGTTGGATTCGGCATCGGAAATGCTACAGGACCTTGTCGATAATGATCCTAATAACCGGACTGCCTGTTTATCTCTTGCGCTGCTCAAGATACAGCAAGGTGAGTATGACCAGGCTTCCGAGCTGCTGGACAAGCTGAAAATGCTGGATCCGAAATCGCTGCCGGTGACCGCCGCACAAATTCAGCTTAATATCCGGCAGGACAAAAAAGCGGAGGCATTGAGGATATGTGATGAAACGGTCGAGAGCCTTGATAATGCATCCGCTTACATCCTTCGTGCCCGGGCATACGCTACGCTTGGCCGGGGCGGTGAGGCTATTAAAGATCTCAATCACGCGGTTTCCATTGAACCTGACAATGTTGAAGTATGGGTGGCGAGAAGTGACTTCTATCGTTCAACAGGTCAGCTCAAAAACGCTTCCGCCGATATTAAGAGAGCATTGGATCTTGGCTCTGATAACGTCCAACTGCAAAAACGTGCTATTCCACTGTTTTTAGCATCCGGGGACCGTGATATGATTGATGAAGGAGAGGCTCTTCTTGGGAAAGCTTTAGAGTCGAATGCGGAAGACGTTCAATTGCAGTTGCTCAAGGCACGTTCGGTACTTGTCGAAGGGACAGCTCCGGCTATTGAAAATGCCAGGCAGATTCTTCAAAAAATTACCCAGGACCAGCCAGAAATATCTGATGCCTGGGTGCTGCTGGGAGAGATTGCGATTAAGCAGGGTCAGCCGGCAAAGGCTATGGATGCTGCCTTGGGGGGACTTGTTTATGGGCCGAATAATAAATCGTTGTTACTGTTGAAAGCGCGTGCTGAGGCGGCAAAGTCGCCGATCCTGGCAATTCCAACTCTGAAATTATTGCATGAGATGGATCCGAGCGATCTTGGTACCGTTGTGTTAATGGCCAATACTTATATCAAGACTGGTGAGCCGCAAAAAGCTGTAAATCTTTTGAGAGATCAGTTGGCTATTTGTGATGTTGATGACAGAAGAAAGTGCTGGGCCGCTTTGGCTGTGGCTTTATATAAAAGTGGGAACAAAGATGAGGCGAAAAAGGAATTTGATGCCCTGCTTGAATCTGATCCTGATGACACCGATACCTTATTGGCTCAAGTGCAATTACTAAAAGAGGAGAAAGACTGGAGCAGGTTGAATGAAAAAGTCGTTAACTGGTACGGTAAGCACCTGCAGGATAGTCGTACACCGACAGAAATTGCGAGGGATTTGATGCTGCTTGAGGATAGCCAGGCAAGAAAAACCGCAGAGGACATACTTCGGATAATACTTAAAAATGAATCTGAATGTGCCGAAGCTATAAGTGTTCTTGCCATCCTTTTGCAAATAAGCGGCAATACAGAAGAATCAGCCACACTTTACCGGCAGCTTCTTGAGCTTGAGCCGGACAATATCATCGCCATTAATAACCTTGCCTGGATATTATGTGAGGTGCAAGGTAAACATCAAGAGGCGCTCGAACTTGCCCGGAGAGGATTGAAAATAGCGCCGCGATATTGTGACCTTATCGATACTCGCGGAGTTATTTATTACAGGCTTGGAGAATTCGATAAAGCCGTCAGTGATTTTAATGAGTGTATCAGGCTTTATCCCGGTATAACGTCATCGAGCATTGGAACACGATTTTATTTAGCAAGAGCTTTGGCCAAACT
>JAFGPJ010000250.1 GCA_016936275.1 Sedimentisphaerales bacterium | reverse complement strand
GCTGGCTCGCTTCCAGTACAGCCCGAACGCCAGCAGCGCAAAGCCGCCGATTGAGTATATGGCTCCGGAAATTGCCATGTAGTCCCACAAGTCCTGTTCGAGCGGATACCAGAGGCCCCAGACGAGAATGAAAATACCGATTGCAACGATGAAAATTCTTGTCAGCAGAAGTCGGGCCTTCGAGGACAAGCCTTTTTTGAACCAGGGCGAAACCACATCCTGAGTGAGCACCGAGCTCCAGCACAAAAGATAGCTGTCGTGAGTTGACATAAACGCCGCGAGCATTCCCGCCGAGATGATACCGATCAAACCCGCCGGTAGAATCTGGCTCAAATAGAAAGGCATTGCCGTCAGTGACAAAGTTGAGTTTGCCCTACCTTCTGCAGACAAAAATACTCCCTTGAGCGTCGAGTTGTTGGCGATAAAGACCAGGGCACAGATTCCGAAGAAGTAGGGGATCAAAAAGCGGATAAGGAAACCCACCGAAGAAAGCATATATATTCGTTTGACTATCGATGTGCTTTTTGCCGAGCAGGCCCTGATGACGGCGGTCTGCCAGACGGCGCAGCTTACCAGACCCATGAAAAACATCCAGATGACATAAGACCAGCCGAAGCCTTGTTCATCGAACGGATTAAATCCGCTCTGACCCATCTCTCTTGTTACCGTATCGACGATATTTTCCCAGCCTAAGTATCTTATTGACATGAGGCTGGCAAAGATCAGGCTGAATGATAATACCACATATTGGATATAGTCGAGTATCGCTACGGACACCATTCCCCCCAGGGTTGTATAAAGCAGGACCATGCACAGCAGGACCGTCATGACGATTTTGAGGTGGAATTCGGAAGTCATGCCGGTTACGCCCATAACGAACAATGAGCCGGCCTTCAGGAACATGCCCATGTTGAGAATGCCCGAAAGCGCCAGGATTGTGCCGCCGAGTATCCGGACGTCTCTGCCGAATCGCACCTCATAAAATTCAGGTATGGTCATCACCTTCAATCGTCGTAACGGCACAACTATAAAGCCTGTAATGCCCACGAGCAGCGTGACAATCGCCGCGGCAAAGGCAATATGAAAAGCAGCGAATCCGCCGGTAAAACCCTTCTGCGACGAGTACATAACCGTTACAAGGCCCAGTTCCGTGCCGATCATGGTCGCAATAGCAAGGAACGTCTTAAGCCCCCGGCCGGCGACCATAAAGTCCGTAGCCGAGGCGATATACTTGCGGATGTAGACGCCTATACTAACGACAGCAACCAGATAACCTATAACAATACACCAATCGAGAATGCTGAAGTTTGTATGAAATCCAAGACTTGTGAAATCAATATCCATATCTACTCCTGTCTACCAAGTCATATACGTTCCATAAGCTACGGCACGAATGACGGAGATTATAGTCCGTCCGGCAGCGTTCCACAATATTTTTCAATTCATCAGGACAGCTTTTCAAAAACAGAATCGGTCAGGGCATTCATTGCTTCTTCCTGTGTGATTATTGACTGTACCATTTTCATCTGCGTTCGGCAGCGATCCAGGTTATGGCCTTCGCGGTGTATCTTATAATAGATATCGCCTGCCAGATGGTCGGCGCCGAATCGAATCATCTGCTCGAACGTAATGAGCTTGCCGGCAAAAACCATATTTTTCTTCTCGGCCGGCGTCAGAAACTTATGTGTTTCTTCAGCAAAGCCTTTGAGCAGCATTTCAAATATCGGCATCCGCATGGTTACTTTCGACAGGTCTCTTTCGTCTTCTTCCGCCGGATTTGTTGCCGTTCGCACCATGTCGCCGAAATCATACAACGAAAGCCCCGGCATAACCGTGTCCAGGTCGATTACACATACACCCTCGTGCGTCTTTTCATCAAGCAGCACATTGTTGATTTTTGTATCGTTGTGGGTTATGCGAACCGGAATTTCGCCCTTATCGACGTGATTTAACAGCACGTCGCATATGCCGGCGTTCTCAAGCACAAAATCGATTTCATCACCAGCACCTTTTGCGCGGTTACACGGATCGGTGCCGAGGACTTCTGTGAAGGTTTTAAATCGCTTCGGAGTTGTATGAAAATCGGGAATCGTTTCATATAAAGCCGGGCCGGGCAAATCCGTTAGCATCGCTGCGAACCGGCCGAACATTCGAGCGGCCTCATAAGCCAGTTCAGGCGATTCGATAGTGTCGTATGTGACGGCATTTTCAATCCGGTTATACACGCGCCAGTAATTGCCGCGGTCGTCCCGGCAGAAATCGCTGCCGTCTTTTGTATCGATAACGACAAGCTGGCGCGATGCAAGTTTGTTTTGCTGCTCCTGCAGTTTCCGCCGGATATGGTTCGTGACACGCCGGATGTTCTCCATCATGGCCGGCGGATTTTTGAATACCTCGTGGTTAATCCGCTGCAGAATGTAATGTGTTTGGCGGTCGTCTTTTTCACATGTCAGGCAGTAAGTGTCGTTAATGTGCCCGCTTCCGAAAGGTTCGTACCGGATTAATTTCCCGTCGAGATTAAAATTTTGTGCTATGTGTTTTATGTCATGTTCCATCATGTTTCCCAGAGTTTTTCCGGGTATAGTCCCTCATCGATCAGCCTCCGCATGCATCGCTCGGCTATTTCGCGGTCCTGCCTGTAAGTTACGCCGAACCATGTGTCTTGTGTGGGAAGAACTTTGACTTTGACCTCGCCGCTTTCGACAAGAGCATCGATCACGGTTGGAATATATAACTCGGCCTTCGGATCATTTTCATGTTCTTTGAGGAAGTTCTTAAACTTTGCCGAGATGTGCTGGAAAATCGACTGGTGAAACCCCCAGAGGTTCATGGATACGACTTCGTCGCCGGTTAGCAGGTGTTCGGTGCCGTCTTCGTCGAAATAACGGGCGCCTTTTCCGTATTTTTCAACGCCTGTCCGTTCGAAGATGTCGCTCAGGCAATTATTGCCGTCACAGTGACAAACTCCTCGAGCGACCGAGCCGTATTCGCTTAACGTATTGCGAAGCCGAAAACCAACCATAGCGTAATTCGTCGGCGAGACTTCTGAGCCAGTTAGAAAATCGGCCATCGTCTTAAAAGAATTAATGCCGTAGTAGTCGTCTGCGTTAATAACAGCGAAAGGCTCGTCGATAAAATCTCTGCCCAGCAGAGTCGCATGGCCTGTGCCCCAGGGTTTTTCTCGCTCGGGCGGCAAAGAAAATCCTTCGAGGGCGGCGTCCAGTTCCTGGTAGGCGTATGCTGTTTCGACGATGCCTTCAAATTTGTTGCCGATTTTCTCCTTGAAGGCGTCCTCGAAATAATGCCGGATGACGAAGACCAGTTTGCCGAATCCGGCGCGAATCGCGTCGTAGATGGAATAGTCGATGATAATCTCGCCATTCGGCCCGATTGGATCGATCTGTTTAAGCCCCCCGTAGCGGTTTCCCATTCCCGCGGCCAGAATTAATAGTGTCGGTTTCATGAAGTTTCCTTATATTCGGGGACAGGCTCTTATGCGAACCATGTTGATACGCCCAACTGCCGCGGCTGGTTCCATTTGCCGTGAGTGAAGTCGGGGAACTTGACAGGGCTGCTTCCTTCGGCGATGGATTGTTCGCTGAGCGGTATTATTACGCTCCAGGCCGTCGAGTCATAAACGTCTATGTCGGGCGATACGCCTTTTCGCAGGGCCGTTATCAGGCGATAGTCTTCGATGAAATCCATTCCACCGTGGCCGGCACCTTTGGCTTGTTCTCTGGTTGCTTTCCAGACCGGATGTTCGTACTTTTCGCTGTAGTCCTTCAAATCTTCCCAGCCGTGGCCCCGGCTGAGCCCCTCAATATAAATCATCTCGGTGGGATACTTGCGGACAAGACCTTTCGAACCCTGCACGAGAAAGTCCCTGCTGTATGGCCGCGGCAGGTTCGTATCGTGCTTGCAGATGATGGTCTTGCCCAGCTTTGTTTTTATCAGCGTGATATTGACATCGCCCAGAG
This sequence comes from Sedimentisphaerales bacterium, assembly GCA_016936275.1. GTDB lineage: Bacteria > Planctomycetota > Phycisphaerae > Sedimentisphaerales > Anaerobacaceae > JAFGPJ01. The sequence goes on along the minus strand of JAFGPJ010000250.1, from coordinate 7,672 downwards.
CGTATTTACGGTTCTGCCATTCGCTGTAGAATTTCTTGTCCTCCTGGGTTTTTGCTTCGGTGTATTTCTTGTCGGCGAATTCATTGAGGCCGATTGATTTGGTGCTCATGGAAACGAGGGTATCGAACGCATCGCCGCGATTGATATCCATGCACCATGCCATCGGCCCGATTCCGTGGGTCGGATAGAGATTGCCGTTACGTTTGAGCGACTGGTGAGCACGCCACATTCCCTGGTAAAACGTCGGATTAATCTTCAGACCCCGCAAATCGTGCAGATAGCCACATTCACCATGCATAATCTCGCCGAACAAACCCTGCCGGACCATGTTCAGCACCACCATTTCTGTTAAGTCATAACAGCAGTTCTCCTGCATCACACAGTGCTTGCGGGTTTTTTCCGAGGTCTCGATTAGTTTCCAGCAATCCTCCACTGAAAGAGCGATATTTACTTCGGATGCGGCGTGTTTTCCATTTTGCATCGCGCTGAGGCAAATCGGCGCGTGCCATCGCCAAGGGGCGGCGTTATAAACCAAATCCAAATCTTCTTCGGCGCACATCCGCTCGAAATCCAGATCGCCTTTTGTGTATCCCTTCGGATCGGGAAATCCGGCCCTGGTAATCTGTCTTTGTGCCCATTTCACCCTTTCGGGGCGGATATCACAGACTGCTGTTATCTGACAGCCCTCAATCTTCAGTAAATTATTGACATGACCCGAACCCTGATTGCCTATACCGACAAAACCCACTTTTATAAGGTCTTTAGCGCCGGGATTGTACCCGATCATACTTGCTGAGTACCGGGTGGCATCCTCCGCCGTAGGGCGTCCCTTAGGGAAAGCCGAAGCTTGGGGATGGCTTTTCGCAAAGAGACCATGCCCAAAGGCTGCGCCTTTGAGCCTGCCACCCACTACGCTTCCGACAGCCATTCCCAGACCGGCCATGGCGCCTTTCCTGAGCAAATTTCTTCGAGTGAATTGATTTGCCATGCTGATTACTCCTAAATATTGCGATGTTCGTCGTTATTAATTTTATAATTCATAACCTGTTCAGCTCGAATTTTGACATCGATGGTTCGAAGAAATACCAGAATAACGATTCTTCTTGAATTATCAAGTCTTTATGATATTATTCTCTCGGCGGCCCGGCAGGCTGTCGGCTTAAAACCTCATCAGAACAACAGTATTTATATGACAAGGAGAATTGAAATGCGATTATCGAAATCCCTCAGTATTGTAATGCTATTAGGATTGTTTACGGCCTGTACTCTAAGTTATGCCGGCGAAGCGAAGTCCCCATTGAATCCCGCACCCGGGCAATGGCGGGCGCTGCATCTTATAAACTATGGTTCAGATGAGGCGCTCGATGGCCTTGGAAAAGAAATCCCGGTGCTTGCCGGGATGGGAATTAACGTATTGATACTCGAAGTTAATTACGGATTCGAATTTAAGTCGCATCCCGAGCTGCGTATGGGACAGGCGCCCGTTACTCAGGCCGGTGCGCGCGGATTGGTAAAGACGTGCCGTGAGAATGGTATCCGGCTTATTCCCCAGTTCAACTGCCTGGGGCATCAATCCTGGTCGAAGCAGACCTTTCCGCTGCTGACGAAATATCCGGAGCTGGATTTGACGCCGGGCGCTTTTCCGGGAAATGAAGGGATTTACTGCCGTGAATGGGATCCGCTCAATCCGAAGGTCTATGAAATCGTATTGCCCATGCTCGATGAGCTGCTCGAAGCGTTTGATGCCGATGCCATGCATGTAGGTATGGACGAAGTTTTTCTGATTAATTCGGAATACTCGCCGTCCACAAGGGGCAAAAATCCCGCGCAGGTGTTTGCCAAAGCAGTGAACAATCTGCACGGGCATCTGGTCAAGCGTCGCGGCGTGGAAATGCTGATGTGGGGCGATAGGTTTATCGACGCCGACGTTTACAAGTATGGCAAATGGGAGGCTTCGGCAAACGGCACGGCCCCCGCTGTGGATATGGTTCCCAAAGACATCATCATTTGCGACTGGCACTATGAGTTGCGGGAGAGTTATCCATCCGTGCCCATGTTTCTTCAAAAGGGCTTTCGCGTCCTGCCGGGGGGGTGGAAAAATGTTGACGCCACGAAAGCATTGATTCTGTACAGCCGGGATCAAAAGCATCCTAATATGTTGGGCCATCTTTTCACAACTTGGAGCGGCCGTAAACAATGGAGCGAATTTCCACCGCTCGTCGAGGGACTGAAGCTGCTCAAACAGCCGACCGAGCAGACAAAGAAAAAGCAAGATGAACAATAGCAGCGATTGCCGCCAATCTGAGACAAGCGTACCGGTAGATAAAGACAGCAATCAGCGGGAATTATTGCCGGCTGAGCCGATGGAACGTATTGCCTCGGTCGATGCCCTGCGCGGCCTGGTTATCCTGTTGATGATATTCGTGAATGATGTCGCGGGCGTCAAGTCTGCCCCGGCATGGCTTAAGCATGTAAGTGCCCGGGCTGACGGCATGACACTGCCGGATATGGTTTTTCCCGCCTTTCTGTTCATTATGGGGATGTCGGTTCCGTTGGCCCTGGGCAGGGCACTTGCCCGCGGCCGGTCAAAGATAAGACTTCTTTCTAAAGTCATGAGGCGGACTCTTGCACTGCTAATAATGGGTGTGCTGATGGTCAATATTGAGCAGCACAATCCCGGTTATCGCGGCTTATGGGGTCTGCTGGCGTATCCGGCTATTTTCATGGCCTTTCTTGTCATACCACCGGGCCCTGAACGAAAGCGGAAAATCTTTATGATTGTTCGTGTAACAGGTTTTGCATCGCTCGCCGTGTTGGCGCTGTTTTATCGTACAGCCGACGGTAAACATCTGATTCTTGGGCCTATTTTCGATCAGAGTGACACTATCTGGCTGCGCCATTCCTGGTGGGGCATCCTGGGCCTGATCGGCTGGGCGTATCTCCTGACGGCATTGATTTATTTAGTCTTCGGGCGGCGGCGAGAATGGTTGATCGGTGCTGTTGGACTGCTGGCTATGCTGTACGTGGCCGATCATGAAGGGCTGTTCTCACGAGTCGATTCCAGGGCATGGCTTACCTGGGCGGCACCGGCAATAAAACAAATCGAACGGTTTATCGAAGGCCTCGGCGCGCATGTATCCATCGGCCAATCACTGGGCTCACTTGCATCGATTTCGATGGCCGGTTGTTGCTTAGGCACTATTCTATTGCCCGGCTCCCAAATTCAAACACATGCCGAGCGCTTAAAATGGGCTGTTATATACGGAATCGGCCTGATTCTGGCTGCTTTGCTGTTCGATCCGCTTTTCGGCATTAACAAGATACGGGCAACGCCTGCATGGTGTTTTTATTGTGCGTCACTGACTACGCTGACGTGGGCGGCTTTATATTGGATCATGGATGTGCGGAAATATCGTGCATGGAGCCTGATTGTACGACCGGCCGGCATGAATCCGTTGACGGCCTATATCCTTCATCCCTGGATTTATATTATTGCCGGTTTTTTGCATCTGCCAATATGGTTTTATAAAAGCAGCGAGTTTCCTGTAATTGTTGCTGTCTTCGGTTGTCTGGCGATGGCGTTTGCAATAGTCGGTTTGACAGGACTAATCGGCAGGTTTGGCTGCCGCATGAAGGCATAATTGCGGTTAGCGTTTCAATCCGGGCTGTCGAGTCGTGTCTTAACTTCTGCCGGTATAGGACCAGACAATGTCCCAGTCTGTCTCTTGTTTGTCCTTCTTTTCTTTTGTCTTGCCGTTATTGTCCTTCTGGTCCGGGCCGACGCTGTAGAGAATAAAGCCATTTGAATCGGCTCGGTAGAGGAGCGGACCACCGGAGAACGGATCGCTGACGTCCTTGAGATTGAGGCTTTCGAGCGTCTGCGGGAATGTGGCCCGGGCTTTTTTATCTTGCAGCACGGCCAGCCCGGCGCGGGTAATATGTATCCTGGCGATCATCTCCCCGTACAGTATCCTTACACGGACGATAGCCGGGACTAACATGTTCGTCACAACGTACAGGCGACTCTGCATTTGCTCAACCTTTCCGTCCATGGTGTTTGTTTCAATGGGAGAATACGACTGCTGAGCAGACCGGGTGAATTCGCCCATAATCCGCACGTAAGCCGCTTGATCCGCCAGAAGCAGGGGCTTGAAGGCCGCGTACAACCTCATTAGCACTTCTCCAAAATCCGATTCATCGCCGGTACCGGCTGTAACGTCCTTCACCGATCCATTTCTCAACGCATGAAATGCCCATTCACCGAGGAGCAGGCGTTCCCCGTCCAGGGCAAGAACGAGCGGCGTGCGGTCTTCGTAGTCCGATAGCAGGCTCTCGATGCAGCGGTATTGCTCTGCGTTCGGCGGGGCAGCTTCACAGACCTTCTGGATTGTCTCACATAAGGTCCTTATCATGGCGAAACGCACCAATTGGCTGATAAGGATCGGCTCATTCCGCAGCGCATCGGCGAATCTTAATTGGGTCTGAATAAGGTTCCATGAAGCATCGGGCCGACCGGCTGCGGCTTCAACGCACGCCTTGGCGCCGATGATACGTGCCAGGTTCCTCATCTCCGATAGATTGGGCAGGAGTATGTTGATGCCGGCCGCGTAATCGTGGTAGAATAGGCACAAACGCCTCTGAGTCCCCTGTTCGATGATGGATAAAGCACTATCAACGACGTCCGTTTCCAGCAGACGCTCGAGCTCAGTGTGTTTGTCGGTGTCGAGAGGTTCGGTCAGAAACGTGCCGGACAGACCTCCCAGGTAATTCAGAAGATTATCCTGTTCAGCAGGCTGGGCCGATCCCCGGCTGGCGGGCTGGGCCTTGAGCAGCAGGATGGCGCTTTCGTATAGCAGGGCGGCGTTCTCAGCATCGGGAACGGTCGCCGGTATGACTTCAGCCGCTCTCATGGGCCGGCCGGACTTTTCCAGATTTGCATAGGCCCGGCGGAGCTTTGCTGACGAGACGGCGACGGCGATTGCGTAGAGCACGCCGAGGACAACCACTGCTATGGCAATCCCCTTCAGAATTTTCACTGTTCTTTTTCGCATTTGGATTATCCTTTCACAATTTTTGTCTAAGAATACGGATTATCGCTCGATGGATTCGGGATTAAAAGGCTCCTATCGCCGGCTGGCGCCGACGGCTCAGCTAACCCGTTCTGCAGCGTTTCGTCGAGAATGTGCCAGAGTGATTCGACGTGGTTGTTCAGTGCCGAAGCATCGATCATAGATGACCGGCGATTGTCCGAAACCAGACTCCTCACAAACGGGCCGTAAGGTATCTCCGGCAATGCCTCGATTTCAGCGGGCTGCCGATTTACTGTGCGAGCAAGCCCGGACGACCATTGGCCCAGCGAGCAGTTGCTGGTGTAGTCGGCCAGCCAGATAATAAGTATCGACGCCGCGGCCGATGCCACAAGACGCCCGAATGGAACCAGCCACGATAGCTCGGTTTCAGTTTGATTCCAGGCATTTTTTGCCGCGATGGTAATCCGCTCGTGAAGTTGTGGCGAAGGCCCGGGCAGGTGTGCCTTTCTCAAGAGTTCTTCTATCTGTTTGCTCTCGATGTCTTTTTCGTTCATGATATAAGGTCCCCCAGCAGTGTTCGCAGTTTTTCTATGCCGTAGCGGTACCGGCTCGATACGGTGTTTTGGGACAGCCCCAAAAGCCTGGATATTTCCAAAAACGTTTTTTGTCTGTATATCTTCATAACAACCACTTCACGCTGCTGCTCCGGCAGCCGGGCCAGGGCCGCCTGTATATGTTCGGCCAGGTCAATAGGCTCCGGCTGTTCTTCGGTTACGGTCAGCCATGTGTCGTTTACAGCCTGAGCCGTTCGTTTTCTTTTACGGTGCTCAATGAACCTGGAAGCTTCATTTCGGGCGATACGGAACACATAAGCGTCCAGATGACGAGCTTTGGCCAATCTATTACGTTTTTGGGCAATCTTTACAAAAACCGTCTGGAGCACGTCTTCGGCATCGTGTCTCGAACAAAGAACGACCAGCAGATATGCGAACAAATCGTCGGCGTATCTTTCCCACAACATTTCCACGGCAGCAGGATCATTCCGTGCCAGAGCCGCCGGCAGCGTATTATCAGGCAGTTTCTTGTCCAAGATGTTGTCTCAGTTTCGGTTCATTAGTAAAGACAGCTTATAGATGCTGTTTTGTCTATTTAATCAGATTTTTTTATAAATGGTCTTTTACATTATCAAAAAACGTCCCGAATACGAAACTTTCGTTTGAAAAATCCGTGGCTGAGGGGGTTTATTTTACTTGCAACCTTAAATCTTAAAGCATAAACTTGGTTTTCCTGTTCTCGTAGCCAACAACAAAATATAAATAGGAGAAATAACGATGAAGACCAAAACCATACGAAGACGCGATTTCCTGAAGTCCACCATAGCTGCCGGGACCGGTTTAATTATCCTGCCCAGCGGCACACTTTCCGGCGCCAACGCACCCAGCAACAAGCTCAATATAGCCATGATTGGTACATGGGGCAGGGCCGACGCCCATTTCGATTCGATTTCAAGCGAGAACATCGTGGCCCTGTGCGACGTAGACGAGAACCATCTCGCCCATGCCGCCAAGAGATTTCCGAAGGCAAAGCATTATGTTGATTGGCGCAAGTGCCTCGAACAAAAGGACATTGATGCTGTGATCTGCTGCACGACGGACCATACGCACGCTTTTGTCGGCAACTGGGCGCTGAACCGTGACCTGCACATCTACTTGGAAAAGCCGATAGGCAACACCGTACAGGAAGCAAGATCGGTTCGTCTGAAATGGGACAAGAAAAAGAACAAATTGGCCACACAGGTCGGCACACAGCGTCACGCCAAGCCGAACTTCGAGCGTGTGCGCGAGCTGATTAAAGATGGTTCTATAGGCGAATTGACAGATGCTTACGCCTGGGGCGACAGACAAATTCGCAGGTCGGGATACCCACCGGCCAAAGGCGAGCCGCCGAAAACGTTACACTACGACCTATGGATCGGCCCATCACCGTTCCATCCTTACAATCCCGAGTACTTCTCCCGTGAACCCGGCATGAATTGCCTTTCGTGGAACATGTACTGGGATTACGGCACTGGCCAGGTCGGCGACATGGGCAGCCATACGATGGACCTGGTATGGAATGCTATTGACGCCGGTCTTCCGACGACGGCCGAAGGTGAAGGTGAGAAATTCAACCCTGAAGTCACGCCCGTCGAACTGCACACAGCTTACGATATACCCGCCAACGACTGGCGCGGGCCGGTGCGCGTCCACTGGTACCAGGGCGGCATGATGCCCAGATCGCCCAGGGGCTATGTCGATCTTAATAAGATAGGACACGGTGCGATGTTCAAGGGCACCAAGGGATTTGTTATCTGTGATTTCGATTCGCGGATTCTGCTGCCGTTCGGAGACGACGCCGATATGACATACTACAATCGCCGTTCCAAAGACAAGGTCATTCCGCCGCTGGGTCACTTCCAGAGGGAATGGGTTGATGCTTGTAAGGGCGACTTGAAGACCTCATGTGATTTCGATTATGGCGGCACGGCGATCGAGATGATGCTTTTAGGTCTTGTAGCCTACCGCGTCGGCGAGAAGCTCGAATACGACAGCGCCAAAGGCCGCGTCACGAATAACGCTGAGGCAAATGCATTACTACGCCGC
>JAFGPJ010000249.1 GCA_016936275.1 Sedimentisphaerales bacterium | reverse complement strand
TTTTTGGCTGTTGCCCCCATCTTTGGATAGATTCTTTCTGTGCCATTTTGTCAAACTCCTTCAAAAGCTTCAAGCGTGTGTAAAACTGTAAGTTAATGTGTTTGTCTTCTCTGCTTATAGAAGGCACAAAAAGGTGTTATGGTAACGGGACTTATACAATTATATTCACATTTTATACATCACCAATGTTCTGTGAAGCTGAAAAAGGTGTGTGCGATTCGTGATTTGCCGGATTATATTTGACACTGTGTCATTATCTTGTGGAATTCTATCGCAGCGACGATAAAATAATCCATTTTAAGGTACAAAACATTGAGAGGTGTATTTGGTAAAAATCTGAAACTTGCTTTACACGATGTTCGTCCGCTGTATGGCGCGGCTTTCACGATGGCCATAAGCCTTAATGCGTGGTGGACGACAATGCCCTTTATCGTTCGCAACATTGGCGGCTCAGAGGATCATGTCGGTTATGCCTGGGCTGCAAATATGCTTGGCTACCTTGTTTGTCTGCTCCTGGCGGGAACGGCCCTGGGGCGGCACAATCCTAAAAACACTACTCGTATCGCCTCTGTCATTATTTTCGTGTCGTCACTGATGATGAGTATCGTAGTTTATATGGTCTTTTCGAAGGAGCTGGTCGGTAATATAACGCTGATCTGGACTGTAATTGCTGTTGGTACAGTGGCTGGGGCAGCCATGGCACTATTCTGGCCTTTTCTTATGAGCTGGGTGTCCGAGGATTTTGAAGGTCCGACTTTGAATCGCCGGCTTGGAACCTACAACGGCGCCTGGTCCAGCGCTGCCCTTGTAGGCCCTATGCTTGGCGGAATTCTCGTCGAGGCAAATACAGTCTTTCCCATAGTTTTTGCCGCAACCAGCATGATTTTTTGTTTTTTACTTTTAAATGTTGCAAATGACGGCTCGAACCGTTCAAGTCTGTTTAGCGATCAGGATGATAAATCCGTTGCTGGCTGTGAAAATATAGCCGTACCGAAGCGTTTACGCTGGATGGCGCGTATCTCTCTGTTCAGCTCATGGGCATGCCTGGGAGTTACTCGTTCTCAGTTTGCTCTTCTTTTTACCGACCTCGGTTATTCTGAAACATGTTTTGGTATAATGGTCACGATATTCGGTATCTGCAATTTTGCCATGATGACGGCTGTCGGCAGAAGTTCCTTCTGGCATTTTAAGTCCGTTCTTTTGCTGGCGGTCCAGGTACTGCTTTCAGTACCGCTTTTTCTGATTATTTATGGCCGGTCACTTTCAATATTCGCTCTGTCCCTTATCATTATGGGTTGCGGCTTTGGTTTTGCTTACAGCTCGCATCTGTACTATGGTGCATGCGGCAGTAAGAAGCGCTCCATCCAAATGGTTATTCATGAGACCACACTCAGTCTCGGTATCGTTGTAGGCTCTGGAGCCGGCGGGTACTTCGCGAAGAATCTGGGCCTCTATTGGCCTTACTGGTTTGCCCTGATTCTTTTAGCTTTCGGCTTTATTATTCAACTAATTCTGCTGCAAAAAGGTAAATATACACGGGAATTAGTAAAATAACGCTCAATCAAGAGCCTTATGATATTATAATGGAGTTGAAAGGTAGAAAGTGTCCTTGCTATGCACAAACAACGAGGATTTACGTTGATAGAACTGCTGGTAGTGATTGCCATTATAGCATTGTTAATGGCGATATTAATGCCGGTGCTTAGGAAGGCACGAGAGCAGGGCAAAGATATGGTATGCCGGAACAATTTGCGCCAAATCGGCCTTGCTGCTAATTTTTATGCCGGTGAATACTCTTTTTTAATTCCACGCTCGGCTGAATGGGGAGGAAACATAAAACCCTGGTTCCAGCTTTTCATGCCTTTTTTGTCTCAGAGAACAGTCAATGACGATTATCGTAATGTTAAGATATTTCGCTGCCCGAGCTATCCCGATAAAAGACAGACTGTCTGCTTCGTTGTTAACGGATGGGCTAATAATCAAAGCGGCGACGGTGACTGGCATATGCAGGGAACGCCGACTAAGCTAACCGCTTGTAAGAAACCGACCCTGAGTATCTATCTTGCCGACAATGAGGATGGGCCGTGGAGGACTATTATTATAAAAGCAACCGATCGGGATGTCACTCGATGCGATGTTTTCCGCCCAAGCCATTTACCAAATTCTGAAGATCAAGGCATCGGCAGCGGCAGACGGGTAGCAAGGGCTCGACATAAAAGCGGCTGCAATTGCCTTTTTCTCGACTGGCATGTAGAGTGGATAACTGCAGAAAATATGACAGAAGAAATGTGGAACTTCGAAGAATATGACTAAAGTAAGGGATGTTAGTTTATGTCGTAAAATATTATTCATCGGCGTGATTTCCTGGGGACAATGGGCAAAGTCTCGCTGGGAACGTTGACGGCCGCAAGTCTCTCAATTCAAGCGGTGGGTGCTCAAAGCGAGCAAAATGAGAATACCTGGAAGCCTGTCTCCGAACGAAAGGTACGTGTTGGAATAGTCGGTTATGGAGTGTGTCGTTTTGGGGCGGCCTTTGGCTTCCAGGACCACCCGAACGTCGAGGTTGTTGCTGTTAGTGATTTGATTCCCGAGCGGCGAGAAGGGTTGATGAAAGCCTGCCGGTGCAATAAATCATACGAGTCGTTAGGGGTTCTGGTAAAAGACCCAAAAATTGGGGCTGTGTTTGTTGCAACTGATGCTCCGAACCATGCACGACACTGCATTGAGGTGCTTAAGCATGAGAAGCACGTCATGACTGCCGTGCCGGCGGTGCTTGGATCGCTTGAGGATGCAGAGCAGCTTTTGGATGTAGTAAAAAAAGTGGTCTGAAATATATGATGGCTGAAACGAGCTGTTACAGGGTCGACTGTTACGGCATGCGGCAGATATACCATGCCGGGGGATTCGGTCGGCTCATTTACTCGGAGGGCGAGTATTATCACTACAGCTCGACGCCCGTTGACTCATACAAAGGCTGGCGGATTGGTATGCCTCCCCTGTGGTATCCGACACACTCAACAGCCTATTACATAGGTGTGACCGGCAAGAGGTTCACATCGGTATCCTGTGTCGGCATCAGCGCAGGTTTTGACGCCTATAAGCCGGGAGCTAACAGATACGATAACCACTTTACCGATGAGGTCGCTTTATTCGAAACCAGCGAGGGCGGTTCATCTCGAATGTTGATGTGCAAGGGTATCCAGGGCCTGATTGTCGAAAGGGGCCGCGTTTTTGGCGAGCGAGGGTGGATGGACGACACAGAATATCACGGTGCAATGAAAGATATTCCCGACATTACACGTCCATCACTTCCGCCGGGGATGCCGGCAGGTGGGCATGGAGGATCCCACGGGCATTTATCTAATGAATTTATCACGTCAATACTCGAAGATCGGCAACCGTTGGTAAACATCTTCGAGGCCCTCGCGATGACCGTGCCTGGCGTTGTTGCTCATCAGTCGGCGCTCAAAAACGGCGAGAAGCTCAAAATCCCGCAGTATGGATAAAGTTAGAATCAAAATTGGAATTGCAGCATTAGCGTTTCCGAATCAAAGACGCTTAATCCAAATGTTGCGAAACTGGATCAGGCTGGAGGCCGGACCGTGTTTGCCTGTTTTTGGATCAATGCCTCCATGATGTTGTAGGCCGATAGGACCTTCCTCTTCGATACCGGGAATCTGGGCATTGTCGATCACAATCTTGCCGTTAAGCATTATCGTTACGCGGTCGCCGACGAGGGTAATGTCCATTGAATTCCATTGACCGACTGGATTGTCGGCTCGCACTTTAGGTACAGCCGCGGCACGAATTTCCGGAGTCAGGTCCTTATTGTTTCGTACCGACCAAAGTTCGCCCGAACCGATCGGCCAGCACCAGAGGTTTGCCTGGCCTCCGGTGTTGCCTCGAAGGAGTATGCCTGAATCGGCATTCGGTGTGGGCGTTGTTATCTGGTTGCCACTTGGATCGGTCTTATATGATCCGTCGGGCAATATTGTAGGCATCGGATACAAACCGGAAGTTTGCTTAAACCGCCATTCGACATGCATGGCGTAATCTTCGAAAGATTCTTCGGTCCAGAGGTTCTTGTTTCCCCTGGCCTCAGACATTGCATCGTAGTCAATCACGCCGTCAATTACTTTCCAGTGACCGTTGTCACCATCCGGCACCTTCCAGCCGGTAAAGTCTTTGGTGTTAAACAAAACCTCATATTCCGGCCAGTTTCTCCATGTTGGATATGACTCGTGTGCCGGCAGCTTATGTGCATTGCGCGGCGTCGGGGGAAAACCGTTGTTGTAGAATACATATAGACCACCTTTTCCCGCGATGATAACGTCCTGCTTTCCGTTTTTGTCCATGTCGGCAATATTTAGCTTCATCCCGACGCTCACGATGTAGTTTGGCGGTGGATTGATTCCGCCCTCGTCTGGGTAATATGGCAGATGGTTGAATGACAGAACATGCCGCTCGAACTTTCCGCCGTCTATATCGTACCAGAAGGCATACAACGGCTCAAAAGCACCAATATCGGCGCCGTGATGTGCGAAAAGACGCTTGCCTGTTATAAGGTCGGCTTTACCATCGCCGTTCAGATCACCGAGAGCCAGGGTATGAAACTGGCTGAATTCGGTCTCTGCCCAGTGTGTTTTGAAGCTGCGTTTGCCGCCGTTAACGACTTGCTCAAACCATGCCAGGCCGTAAGCATGAGACGAGCCGATGATGATATCATTCAGGCCGTCTTCATCGACGTCATGAACGACGATAGGATGCGAAGCTCCGCCTCCTCTGCCCTTGGCAGGCTCAAATCGATAGTCGGCATGAAACTTCCAGGGCGTATCGGTCGCGCGCCGGGGCTGCTCGTACCAGCCTTCCGGCGTAACAATATCCATTCTGCCGTCGCCGTTAATGTCACCTAATCCGTTGCCGTGCACGTCGCCTTGCGTGCCTACTACGTGCTCGACGAACCAGGGCTCTTTGTCGATGTGCTCAAGCCATGTCATGCCCTGGCCCTTTACCAGCGACCAGTGATTGCAGAGGATGTCGTCATCGCCGTCTCCATCAATGTCGCCGTGAATGATGCCTTCCATATTGAGAGCGAAGTGAATTCTCCTGGATTTCCAGACGGTGTCCTTTTTGCCCGGATTCTCGAACCAGAACGCGCCCTTCAAAAACATCCAGCCTGAGCTGACGATGTCTGTCCACCCGTCGAAGTTTACGTCCATTGCGAATTCGCTGTTATCGTCGGTTTCCGGGCCGTTGGTCTCGGCGCCATCCCGAAAGTTTGCATGCTTGGTCCATTCAGGAGCTTCGTACCAGTTCCTGCCGGAGGCGATGTCAAGGTCGCCGTCATTGTCTACGTCCAGGACCGATGAGCATTCACAAAACGGGCCGAACCAGTAAGTATGGTTTGCCGGGTCGTGGACCGGGCCGTCGATTTTGAGCGGAATCAAAATCGGCTCACCCGCCTGTGAAACAAGAGGGGCTATAGCGAACAATAGAATCAGAACGTAGCAGTAGGATTTCATAATCACACTTCCTTTTTTGGCTTTTCTGTTATTGTTTGTATCGATCTTGTCAAATTTCATAACATTGCTCCTCTATAATGCATTAATTTGTTAAACCCGCAATGGCCGCCCCGATGAGCGTTGCGTCTTCCACTCGCACTATCTCAAAAAACCGGTCGTGTTTATTTCGTAGAAAGTTTCTGAGGTAGCCCTCGATTTTTCCCCTTAGCGATTTTAATTCATAGAATGTTGTGCCCTCGGCTGTTATACAAACAGGTTCGCACGGATTCGTGCCTTTATCAGTCTCGATAACCACCGTCGAGAGCATTGCCGCAACTACCAGGGCGGCTCTTTCTATAAGGCCGTCAAGCAGAAACCATATCGCGGCACGGTCTTGATTGCTTCCTCTTATACAAATCACAGCAAGCGGATTGTCACCCTGGGGGAATTGCAGAAAGCTATTTACATCGATTGTTTGTAGTTTTTCAGTTTCGAGTAATTTGTCGCCTGCGGCTTTGGAGAAAAGTCCCTGTTGAGCCGCTTGCTGGAGAGCATTGAGGCAGAGTGGACCAAAATAGGCGCCTGAGAACATTTTTTCGAATGTATATTTACCGGGATCGAGCGTGGACTCATCAAGCAGCAAATCAATAGCGCCTCTGGGCGCTTTTGCAAACGAGCCTGACTCGACGTTTATGATTTGTTCTCTGGCGGGTTCCAAATCGCTCTTTTTAGTGATATTGCGATTGGACTCGATATAACAACAGTTCGAACCGGTGCCGAGTATGAATCCGATATAACTGCTGAAAATCCTTTTGCCGGAAGCGGACATGCCCGCGAGCAGTGTCGCAACAGTATCGTTGAGAATAACCGCCCGCTTGTCACCTTTATAGCCTGCCGCTTTAATCGCGGCGCTCAGGTTCTGACCTATCAATTCGCCTTCTACTTCTTTGGCCTTTATTTCCTTACAGAATCGTATAAGCCTGCCGTCTTTGCTGGGTAGTATTTCTGTTGGGTACGAAAAGCAAAAGCCTATCTTGTCACTTGCGTCCATAACGCCTGCCATGTAATTGGCAATCGTAGCAAAGAATTCCTCTTT
>JAFGPJ010000026.1 GCA_016936275.1 Sedimentisphaerales bacterium | reverse complement strand
CGTGCATCTCCGTGTCTGAAAGTAGTTTTTAAATTGTATTTAACCGCAGATTTACCCCGTTAGATAACGTTTTTTGCCTCCCCTAAGGGACAAGCTATCTCATGGGGTGAACGCTGATTTTTGGGCATGTAGGGTGCGATGAATCGCACCACTTTTCTATTCAATAAACAAATAAGTTATAAGTAAAGACGTGACCCCAGTCATTACTCTACAATTATCGCCGAAGGTAGTATTTTCCGTCTACCTGGCAGGAAATACTATGTCATCTATCCATGCTGTGTCTGAGCCGGAGGAAGAAGAGCCGTCTTTTGAATAGGTCCATTCAAAGGTCCTTCTACCGGCTTTTACTTGAAAAGATACCTTTGTCCAGTCCTCGTTGCCGGACCATTCATCCTGTAGCGATCCGTCGATGTAAAATCTGAGATAATCGTAATCCTCCTCAGAAGAGACTTTGTAGTAAAAGCTGATATCCCCTGAGACGCAGTCGAGTGTTAATTTTAAGGTAGTTCTTCCATTGTTGCCGATTGGGCCGGCTTTAGCACTATAAGTACCGGATTTATGCTCGTCCGTGGTAACAATCCAATCTGAATCCCCAGAAGGAATCCACTCGAATTTGTCGAAATCACCTGTTTCAAAATCTTCTTGAACCTCGCCGGTTGCGGGATCAAAATCGACAAAATTATATCTGTCCGTGAAGTATACTTCTCTTTTGGAATCGACAATTCCTTCGCTATTCTCCACCAACAGATATATTACTGAATAAGGCCCATCTGCTTGATGAGCGCGTATCTGGTAGCCGGCGAAATCAAAGACAACCGTCTGTTGCCCTTTTTGTAAATCGAAATCATCATCTGCATACATTATGTCATATCCATCGGAATCCTGCAGCCAGGCGGTGATGTTATAAAGGCCTGCCTCATGAACGTCTAAAACTGCTTCAAAACGGAGGACATCATACAAAGCATTTTCATCAGTATCCACGACAGAGTCGCTATAGGGGCCTGTTATCAGAACATCCTTTCGCTCGAAATCAGCGGGATTATATACATTAGTGACAAAGCTAAAGCTGCCTTGTTGTCTATATCCGGCATCGAATAACACAAGATTTAAAGTATAGGAATTAGAATCCGCCACCTTATTTATCTGCTTTCCATCGAAAGCAACATCTATACTTTCCAGACCAACTGACAGCGCTTTGTTAGCATTGGATGAAACAATACCTTTGCCGTCAGCGGTTATGAGAGTGGCGTCTAAGTAATAATCTCCTTCCCGGAACACATTGATTTCAGCAGTGACCAGCAGGGAGTCAAACAAAGAGTTGCCGTTGGTATCGATTGCAATCTCATTAGCATCCATAAGCTCAGCGGACAGTTCACCGAACTGAGAAGCAGCGTAGTAGGTAGTCTCAAAACTGGTTTCATCCAGATAGAATCCGTTTGCATCAAACAATCCCAGGGTCACGGTATAAGGTCCATCAATTCCCGAATTGCCGATGTGCTCACCCGAGAAGCCAAGCTCAACGTCTACAATGCCGCTTTGGTTTGTGACAGCAAAAGAAACGGGGTATGTTGAATTGTTCGTAGCATATTGAGTAATGTAGGTTCCATTTGCAGAAAGACATCCGAATACAAGGTAATCACTTGGTTCAATAGCTTCTATTTCCACGGTCACCAGCAATTGGTCAAAACGACCATCTCTGTCGCCGTCCAACGGTGTTACCACATGAACGCCAGCGAAAGCTGCATTTCCTCTCGCCGGTCCTATGTCTGATAAACCCGGGCTATGATACTCATACCTCCCATTTCCTAACCTGTAGATATAATGATCTTCTGGTGTTAAACTTTGCCTATCCAAATTCTCCTCTTCGTCCAGGCACCAACCTGCCCTCTCTTGGCATTTTTTAGAATCACAAACAATGAGATCTTGTTCACATGTTCCATGCCACTCTATAAAATCACGTGGTGTGACGTCTAGTGGATTAAGGTGCCATTCCACCCAATCTCTACCGAAAGTAGGATCATAATAATGTTTCATGAAAAGTCCAGCCTCTATACCAACAACATGTATCCCAAACCACCACCTATCATTATTGTTGCTGTCTGGAGGATGAGCGTTTCCACATTGATTTCCAGGGCCTAACGCTTCAAGATTCTTTATAGTAACAAAACCGAAATGATTGAGTCCATCTGTATCAATTATGCCTAAGGTTGTTCCGTCAACACCAAGTATCTTCGCAAACGCAAGCCACATTTTTGCATAACTGGCACAATTTCCCTCGTTGATGTTAGCATTTTCCACCAATTCTTCCCACGAAGTTTCTATTCCTCCATTATATCGCCATCCTTGCTCTTCCGCTCCATCATGTATGCCTTTTACAAGTCTGGGCTTAACTGTGGACTCACTGTTTGCCCCTGAGCCGAATATAACTGCCTTTTCCAGCCACTCTACTTTAGGAATCACTCCCTTTGGTTTCGGTTGATCAAGAGTTACATACAAATCAAGGAGTATTACAGGCTGAGTAGAAACAAAAGTTTCTCCATCATAAATATTGAAGACAAGTTCCAATGTGTACTTGTTGATATTCTGTGGTGTATGTATTTCGATAATTCCATCAGGACCTAACGTACCTGTAACAGGTAAAGAACCTTCTGGAATAGGAAAAAGTAATTGTCTATATTCATATCTTACAGTTGGTGTAAATATCGGTTCCCCCTCCGGATAGGACTTAAGCTTTACATTTATCTTATACGTTCGGCTATTCATATCATCAGCAATTGGTTTGTTTACGTCGGAAATCAAATCTCCAGTGTTAGGATTAAATTCACCCTCCCATACCGGATTATGGATATCCCTTATTCGTACTGACTCAGGATGGTCATCCTCACCATATTCAATGTCTATTGTATGGACTTTCCAGAAGGGCGGTGGTTCTTGCCTCGTAAAAACAGCAGTTCCATTGGCGGTGATGAGGACCGAGATCCCTTCCGCCGAGCAGCTCGCTGATCCTGTGGTGATAACAGTAATGGTATTGCCTTCAATCACGCCGTTACCCGTGATTAGGTTACCAGAACAACTGACTTCGGGCATATCGGGCACCATCCGCCCGGAGAAAGTGATGCTGTTATTCGTCACGGTGCCTTCACGCAAGAGCACGATGTCCCCATCGAGCCCTGGGGAATAGAAGCTGATGTGACAGCCGTTCTGTTCGATCGTGATTTCCCCTGATCCACTGGTTTCTATAGTTTCGGTCTCACCTTCGGCGCTAAAGGTTGCAGTCACATTCTCTTCGACTTGCCATGTGCCCGAGACATCCACACAGTCCTGAGCAAAGGCGCCCTGTAGAAAAAAGGGTGTCAAAACAGCAATGATCCCTGTCATCGATCGGATGAGATAGCAACGTTTTGTTTTCATACCACGTTCCTCCTTCAGTCCTTGTTGATTTACTTGTCCATGATTTTCCATATACACTTCACCAAAATCCTCATATGCATTTGAAGCCCTATAATATCAAGATTTAACCAGGATTGCAACAATTTTCCGGCTATCCCGGCGTGAGACCGTCAATTGTGATGATTCCATATTTTTAGAAAAAAGCCCCCCGCATGGCAAGAGAGTGAATAACATTAATTTTATTCGAGAATTAATTCGGGTGCGATGAATTACACTGATTCTTGTAAAATAGAATCATGCTGGGGTATATTTGCTGGCTTCGTGCGTGCGGGATTTGCCTTTTTGTGATAAAATTGATAGCATTACATTGTGCTTTGAGTATATTGCCGATTAGAAATCGCAAATATATGGAGAACGATTATGAAGCCTTTAACACGCCGTACGTTTTTGAAAAGTTCGCTGATAGCTGGAGCGGCCGCGACGCTGGCGCCTTATTCCCGCGTGCTCGGCGCCAATGATGATGTTCGCGTGGCCGTGGTGGGTTTTCGCAGCCAGGGCAGCAATCATATCAAGTGGTTCGGGAAGATTCCCGGCGTCCGGGTTGTGGCCCTTTGCGATGTCGATAAGAGTTTTATCGACCGCGAGGTCACGAAATTAAAAGAGCTCAACCAGAAGGTGGATACCTACGTCGACGTTCGCAAGCTGCTTCAAGACAAGAACATCGATGCGATTATTACCGCTACGCCGAACCACTGGCATTCGCTTGTCACCATCTGGGCGTGCCAGGCCGGCAAGGACGTTTATGTAGAAAAGCCGGTCTCGCACAATATCTGGGAAGGGTGCAAGATGGTCGAGGCGGCACGAAAGTATGGCCGGATCGTTCAGGCGGGCACGCAGCGACGCTCCGACGAGGGCCTTGCTGAAGCGTTCGAATATATCCGGCAGGGCAATCTCGGCAAGATACTCCGCGCCCGCTGCTACTACTTTAGCCCGCGCGGGCCTATCGGCAAGGTCAATGGCCCACAGCCTATTCCGGAGGGCGTGGATTACGATTTATGGACCGGCCCGGCGTCGCTTGAGCCTCTGATGCGAAAGAACCTGCACTACGACTGGCACTGGCAGTGGCTTTACGGCAACGGCGACCTCGGCAATAACGGCATACATTTTCTCGACGTTTGCCGCTGGGCGCTGGGCTATGACTCGCTGGCGCCGCGGGCGATAAGCTTCGGCGGGGAATTCCTCTGGGACGACGACAGGCAGACCCCGAATACACAGGTGGCGTACTACGATTACGAGCCGGCGCCGATTATCTTCGAGATGCGGAACCTGCCGCAAAAGAAGGGTGATTCGGCCATGGACCTGACTTATCGCAGAACCCGTGCCGATACGGTCATCGAATGTGAGGGCGGCTATTTTGCGGACAGTTGGGTTTACGATTACGATGATAAAAAAATCAGGCAGTTTGTAGTAAGCGGCGGCGGCAGTCACCATGCGAACTTCATCAAGGCGGTGCGCAGCCGGAAGGTCGGTGACCTTAACGCGGATATCCTCGAAGGCCATCTTTCGACCGCCCTGTGTCACATGGGTAATATTTCCTATCGCGTAGGACACACGGCCTCGCCCGAAGAAATATCGCAATCGACCGGCTCGAAGAAGGACCTGCTGGATGCATTCGAGCGTGCCTCCGAGCATTTGTCGCTACACGATGTGGACCTTAATAAAACGCCGATGACACTCGGCCCCTGGCTGACGATGGATTCCGGCACGGAAAAATTCGTGGGCGATTACAGTAATGAAGCGAACATGTATCTGTCTCGCAATTACCGCGCGCCATTCACCGTCCCGGCAGATATATGACCTCCGGCAGAGGCGATTGAGGGGGTGTTAATAATCTTTAAAGCCTTTCATCCACCGGGGCCAGTTTTCAGGTTGCACGCCGCCGGCTCTGGTCCAGACGTTTGCCGTATTGAAGATGCGATGCCACTTCAATGTCCACAATTCCTTAAGCCCGACTTTTCTGATTGTGCTGCAATCTATAAAAAGACTATTTACGTACCCGCTGTGCCGGTTGATGCAGACAAGCTGCATTTCATCGGAGGTGGAGGGTATTTCCTCTATTTGAGCAGGGCTGTCGGTGTCACTTGGGTAGAGGTCGAGCCATGCACAATCGAAAAATAAAGGTATAGTGTCGGCGTTTTTAACGTCACGGGTTTTCCAGTACCTTTCCCCGATGTCCCCTGCTATTTCGCGGTAGCAAATCCACTCATTTTGCCCGTAGCTGCCGTAGTCCTCCGCCTGTTTTTGTTTGAGTCCTGTCCAGCCGCCCGCTTTGTCCCATGACCAGGCGCCAAATGCTAATCTTACTCCCTCGAAATGCTCTTTCGTAGCAGACGGACAAAGAGTCAGGCTTCCTTTAGCCTTGTAATAATCCCAAAGGACTACCGGCCAGTCATTTGTCGCATCGCCCGCCACACTGCCTCCAGTATTAAATTTGCCGTCATTGTCTTCGGTGTACATGTACCAAATCAAGCCCCACTGTTTCAGGTTTGACATGCAGGCGACGGCCTGGCCTTGTTTCCTGACCCGCTGCAATGCCGGCATCAATATCGCCATCAACAGTGCGATGATGGCGATTACCACCAACAGCTCGATTAATGTGAATCCTCGACGTCTGCGCATTTCAGTACTCCAGTAATCTGTTTGTGGAGCAGCAAATACTAACTTAATCATACGGCTTCTGCGATGGAAAATCAAAAGAGATGTCAAGATTTTTAAGTGTGTGTTCTAATTCGCTGCTGTGTATCTCAAACATGAAGCGAAAAGTGCCGCGTGTATCTAATCTATCAATTGGGAACCGCGGATTTATTTTATTGCTCGGTTTGTGAGTTTAGACTCGTTTCCACTGCTTTGATTCAAAATCATACTGTTTTATGATTTTCGCCGGGTTTCCGGCAGCTACGCTGTAGGCGGGGACATCTTCGATGATTATAGAGCCGGCGCCTATCACCGAATTGTCCCCTATTTTTACGCCGGGCAGTATTATGGAATTGGCGCCGATCCAGGCATTTTTTCCAATGATCACCCGGCTGGTGTGAACGCCTTGCCGGAGGAAATTTTTCGAGACATCTTCGTAATGATGGGATTGTCCGCTGATAAAACAATTTTGGCTGCATGCCGAGCCTTCACCAATCGATACCGGTCCCATTACGATACTGCCGATGCCTATGCTGGCGCCGTCCTGAAGAATAACGTCACCATGCCATGTGCAGACCACACACAGGCTTTCGATAAGTGAATGTTTTCCCAGCGAGAGTTTGTGTCGCTCGTGGTGCTGGGCTCGCGGTATAACATCGAGCCTTGCCCAAAGACTGATTGAAGATGGGAATTCTCTCTCGATGTAAGCAAATCTTGTTAGAACTTGAATTGCTCCAACGTAGATGCTCTTGAGTATGTCCCTGGTTAGTCCAAGTACCGTTTCGACAACGATACGGACACGCCCCGATCGGTTTATCGTGAGATAGGTTATATGCGGAACGCTTTTCATTTTGCCCCTTTTAAATGCATAAAGTGCATTTTCCCCTCTTAAATATATTTCCTTTTCTATATTACTCCCTTCCCTGGTGAAAATACTCGGCGAGAACTAAAACTAAGTGCCGTTATCTGTACAAAACGTAACGCTATTTTACATACGAGTATGCTAACATAATGTTCGTATGCGTCAAAAAAGCGATAAAAGACCTTTAGCACACTTTATTCAGATTAGACGGCATAGTTCAAATTTCTCATTTAAGAGAACTTCGCTTGTTTTGTCGGCTTTAAAAAATGTCGATAATTGTATATGATAACTATCTGTTGATAACTCAATAATTGGGCATTGAAGTTATGGAAGAAAATGCTGCACAATCTGAGAGCGATTTGAATTCGCAAGAGAACCATCAGCTCAAGTCAACTCTCCTGGCCAGTCCTGAGGGGTGTTTTCTTCTGATCGGAATCGCATTGGCATTGATATATACTTTCTGGCTTGGGATTAAGCTGCTTATATCACCGGATGAGTCTCAGGTCCTGATTGGAATAACCGCTACAGAACTGATGTTCGGCCGGGCTGCCGCCATGGCTTTCGGATATTCTATGGGGCTGGGACACAAAACAGTTATTCCGATATGTATGATAATTGAGACGATTCTGGTGCTTGTTGTCTATCCATTGTTCGTTTTTAGCTGGCGTCATTTGTTGGTCGTCAAATGGTTAAAGAACATACTCGAGCGGATAAAGAAGTCGGCGGAAACACATAAGGACAAAGTCCAGAAGTATGGTGTCATAGGGCTGTTTGCTTTTGTCTGGTTTCCTTTTTGGATGACCGGCCCGGTTGTCGGCTCTGTGATTGGGTTTCTGCTGGGCCTGCGAATCTGGCTGAATTTGCCTGTTGTCCTGACCGGAACTTATGTGGCAATTGTCGGCTGGGCTTTCGTTCTGCGCCAATTCCACAAACAGATAGCATCTTATAGCTCATACGCCGCCATGGTTCTTATGGCCCTTTTGGTATTCGTTATTATCATAGTTCATCTTTTGTACCGAACATTCCACGAGAACAAAAACGAGACTTAGTACGTTCATTTCAAAGCGGCTTGATGCCGGGCGGTCGCCCGGATGATTTGCTGCTGGGATTCGAACGGCAGGTACATCGCCCGCATGACAAAGCGGTAACGCTTGCCAGCCTCGTACTGCGGCACAAACCATTGGAAATCCCAGGCCGGATTTCCAGTGCCGGCTCCCGATGGAGACTGGCTGAATCTGACATTATCGCCCGGCCGGAACATCAGAACTAAGGCCATGCCGCCGCTTATGCCATAGTACCACGGTTCAGCGTAGCGATAATTCGATTTATTGAAAACCAGCGTCAGGGGAAAGTTCGGGTCGTGTGCGAAATTGCGATTGTCGTCGACGGCCAAATGAGTCGAGAATTTTCCATGCTCAGGCGTCACGCCGCGAATCCACCGAGGCTCAGCATCAATTTGGTCGGCAGGGCGGCCCAGAAAGTGAATATCCAGTGACGCGGGCTTGTCTATATAGCTGGCGAAGAACAAGCCGATATAATCGTTCTTAAAAGTGCGGGCGTGGGGGATACATTCCAGCGTCATTTCGATTGTACCGTCATCGAGCAGTCGGTATCGCAGCCGGCTTTCGAGCTGCCAGTGCGGCGTCGGCGGCTGGTAAAGTTCCGCCGTATATTCATCAATCCGCTTTATCTGCATCGGCGCCCGTCGGGGCTCGAAAAAAATGTCCCTTGGTTGATTGGTTCCATCATGAATGTGCTCGAAATTAAGCCCGGCATAAAACGGAACGAAAATGTTCTTATCTCTCGCTCGATGAGTAAGTGAAGCAACGCCGCTATAGCCGCCGCGATGCTCCGGCAGCACTTCGTCATCGACCGGCTCATTGTTGATTATCACGGCCCTGGCATCGCCACGCTCTAGAACGACATAGGGCTTTTCTGAGCCGGCCATGAAGCTGGAGAATAGTATTAAAAGTGTGAACTTAAACATAGATGACTCCTTAAGTTAAGTCGGGCAAAAAGTGTATTTACGAATCTGTTTTGCCGGATGGAATTATAGCCGGAATTGTAGAATGGGACAAGGTTTATGTCCAGGCCGGAACCTGTTTGTCATTATTTATTGTGCTGTATTGTCAAGGTCTTTTGCATTGGGGCATGTATATGTTATATTTTAATAGGGAGACGACTGAAAAATCTTCGAGATGCTGCTTGACGGGATTAAATTACGGTTTAACAAAAGGCTTTTTAGCTCAGGAGACGTACCATGGATACTATAAAAGGATTTTGGCAGCATACCAACGGCAAGGTTTATGCAATCGAAAGTGACACGTTCGGAAAAATCATAGGCGGCGCCGGACCGCTGGAACCACATGATTTGCAGAACCTCAATGATTATGATTACAAGCCCGATATAGTAGAGTGGCTGACAGATGCAGCGGCCCAGCATAAACTACACAGGATGAACGTCGGATTATACCGTTAATATTATGCTGTTCTGAGTTCAATGAGCTGAGGATGCAAAATTTCTTGACGCGGCTAACGCCGAGACAGCAGAACTTT
>JAFGPJ010000248.1 GCA_016936275.1 Sedimentisphaerales bacterium | reverse complement strand
TACATCCATATAAAACCGAGGGTACTGAAAATTAAATCGTAAATCATAAATAGTAAATCGTAAATTTACTCGGTTTCCCACCAAAGTCGTGGATAATCCTGCCCTTCATTAATTCGCCAGATATCTTCCGTGCCGTTATCTGTTTCACCTACGAAGTCCCAGCCTGCTTCAAGAAACGTGCTTGCCATCTGCATCTCGGCCGTGGTCTTGCCTGTGCCGCTAGCACTTGTGGTTTGGCCTGATGTCTCAATATCCCAGAAGTTTGTGATGCTGCTGCTTTTGTATTCACTGCCCACGAGACCGCCGACAAAGTAATTTCCTGTGACCATACCCGTGCTGTAGCTCGATGTGATGCTGCCCCTGTATTCATCACCAACGAGGCCGCCAACGTCTTCATTTCCTGTGACCATGTTGGAGCTGTAGCATGTGGTGATGCTACCTCTGTCGTTATAGCCCACAAGACCACCGACACAATGATTACCTGTGACTATACTGGTGCTATAGCTCAGGTTTATGCTGCTCCATGCACTTAAACCCACGAGGCCACCAACATGCTCTTCTCCATTGACTACACTATTGCTGTGACATGTGCTGACGTTGCCTCCTTCGTTATAGCCCACCAGGCCCCCTGCACAGCTTACCCTTGCTGTAATATTCCCGATACTATAGCTTTTGGTGATGCTTCCATAATAGTTAGTTCCAATGAGTCCACCGGCAAGACCATCCGCTTCAATGTCCATATTGGTGCTGTGACATGTTCTGATGCTGCCTCTGTCGTTGTAGCCCACAAGGCCACCAACATTATTTTCTCCCTTAACGCTGCCACCTTCAACGTAACAGTCAGTGATACATCCTTCTCTTAGACAGCCTGCTAAGCAACCGACGTTCCATTCAGTTGCGACATCGATGATAGGGCCAATCATGCCCACATTCTTAATCTGGGCATTTGCGTCAGCTATACATCCAAAGAGTCCAATATTCTCTATATTTTTTCTAAAGAGTCCAACGTTCTCTACATTTTCTTTAAGAATGCTCTCTGCATCTACTTCAAGTATATAAGTGAAGTTTGCAATTGTATGACCGTCGCCGTCAAATATGCCGGTGAAAGGAACACCTGCTCTTGATTTTTTGCCGGAGCCAATGATATTGAAGACCGGCCTACAATCTCTGCCGTCAAAATCCGACAGGTCAATATCCGCCATCAGCTTGTAATGCTTGTCCCAATCGCATGGAAACAGGCCAACATAATTAAGCTCTTCACCTGTATAAATCAGATATGGATTTTCTTTCAATCCTTCACCTGTCAATAATTCAGGAAGCGAAGTTCCAACTGCTATGGTCTCACCAGTCTTATTCTCCCAAAACAGTTTCGGATAATCGTTACCTTCATCAATCGTCCAGGTTCCTTCATTGCCACATGTACTCCAGATCAGGAATGTATCAGCCATCTGCATTTCGGCTGATGTCTTGCCTATTCCCCCGGCACTTATGGTTTGGTTTGAGGTCTGGATATCCCAGAAACATTGGAGGACAATATCTTTGTTTAATCCCACCAGGCCACCGATATCCTCATTGCCGACAACCAGTCCGGTACTATAACAATTTGTTACGGTACCTTCTTCGTTCGAACCAACTAAACCGCCGACAATCCCATCAACCGCGCTGACCTGACCAGTTGAATAGCAATCGGAGATCATACCCGGTCCTCCGCGAATGGCTGAAGTAGTGCCGTTTGCACCTACAAGACCACCAATTCGCGAATCTCCACTGACATCACTCGTACTATAGCACACCATCATATAGCCAAGGTTTTCTCCCACCAGACCACCAACGAAAGACTTGCCGCTCATTGTTCCAGTGCTGTGGCACTTCTCCACAATACCATAATTTTGTCCTACCAGCCCTCCGATTTCCTCGACAGTGCCGTTAATAGTGCCACTGGCAAAACAATTTACCAAATGGCCGCCATTAATTCCCACCAGACCACCAATAAAACTTCTCCCAGCAATGTTTACATCCACTACCTCTAAATCTCTAACTTCTGCCTCAGATAACAGTAGGCTAAAGAGTCCCAGACCTCCATCACCTTCGATCGTAAGATGCATGATTCTGTGGCCATTACCGTCAAAAAAGCCCTTAAAATTACCTATAATTGCCTCATCAAAGACTTTGTGACCGGGAAGATTCGGGTCCAGGTCGATATCGGCCATAAGCTTGAAGTTTTTATCCCAGTCCTGTTCGGTTCTGATGGTATTTAGATGCTCGGCAGTGTAGATAAGGTATGGATTGTTGGGTTCTCCTTTGCCGCCGCCGTATTTGGCGTGAAGACCTGTAAGGGATTTGCTTGCTTCAATAGTACCGCCGTAGGCGCCCATATTAATAATGCCGCCGTTCGGAAACGGCTCGTGGCCGATAGGACTATTCGGATCACCGGCATCGATACATGGGCTCGTTACATTATCGACAATCCAGCTTTCGCTTTTCGGATCCCATCTGCCGGCCTGAGATTTCAAATGGTAATCGCCTTCTACCCAGGAATCATCGTTTGGATCTTCAGGCGTACCTTTCGCATCCCAATAGCCCTGATCAACAAAAAGTGGGTTCTCATTGATATTGCCTGTGCCCCAAACCACAGCGTTGCATGGATCATCAATTGAACTGGCGCCTCCTAACAAATTCGTATAATCGATAGTAGTTTGTGATCCATCGGGATTGTATATTTCGTTGCCTCCATTATCGATGATACAATTCGATATGATAGTAGTATCCACATCTTCACTATTGTGCGACATGCAATGAAGGGTTCGTCCGATGGGAGCAGAATTACACCTGAAAGTACAGTTTTTCAACGTAAGAATAAAATCGAGAAGCAGCGGATCACCCCGTACACTTGATGTTTCGCTACCAGTAGCATATATAGAGGCTCCACTGTCAAAAGCCGAATTACCTGAGAAAATGCAGTGTTCAAGATTCGTGATGCTTAACGAAGTCGATATGGCCCCACCTATGCGGAGAGCCAAGTTCTTATTAAATACAGAGTTCTGTATGTCGAGTGTCGAAAGACGTTGGTGTAATGCTCCGCCAAATGAAGCTCGATTGTGGATAAAAGTGCACCCAGTCAAAAGGATTCTTTCGTCTTTCCTTGATATTGGCGGCGCCATACCTATAAGCCCGAAGTGTGCAGCACCACCAGAACTCGCGACATTGTCGATGAATATGCAGTTAATGATTTTCGAGCCAGGCTCGTACGAGTAATCACAGCAAATACCTCCCCCGAATCCAACATCAGCATATCGAAGTCCACTTGCAACGTTGTGTATAAAGATGCAATTCTCCAACCACAGACGACCACCATTGCCGTACAATCCGCCACCATCTCCTGCCCAGTTGTCTTTGAAGGTACACTGAATAACACGGGGATTACCACTATAGATGTATATACCACCACCTTTAGGAGCCCCGATATTGTCATTAAAGCTGCAGTCCATAACTATAGGATCAGATCCCAAACAGAGCATCCCCGTTGCAGCATTTGAGGTAAATACACATTTGCTCACGGTGATATTGGCATGGCTACCAATGTATAATCCTGCACCACTGTAACCATTATCTTCCGGATAGTAAAAGTATGCTCCAGTGATAACGACCCCTTCAAGCATTGTATTTGAACTCGCATTTGTAGCAGTTACAACACGAATACAGTTATCAGTTCTACTTGGATCATCAGATAGGAAACGTGGGTTTTCGGATAGGAAAAGTGGATCATCAATAGGCACATCATTATCTGACAAATCACCGTTAAGTATCGTCTTATACAATTCAAAGTCACGAGCATTGGGATTTGTCTGACCAAAGCCGGCATAACCGCCTTTGAAAATCGTCTCATTTAATAGCTTAAATGTTGCTTTACGATTTCCGGGTGTCTGATTTGCACCTTGATCTGGTTTGTAAATGCCCTGTGCAACTTTGATTTCGACTGGCTTTTCGGCAGAATTTGCGTCGGTCAGTGCATCCTGGAGAAAGGTGTAAGCATTATTCCATGATGAGCCGTCATTTAGACCGACTGCATCGTCATCAACGTAAATGACCTTGCCAAAGGCAAATGGGCAGAGAATGACCACAAAGAGCAGCAAAGGGATTATCTGCGAAAATCTTGAATTTACTTCCGTTGTCATTTTGAGTTCCTCAATATATTGCGAATCTTCGACACTTTCCCGGCATCCATAAAGACATACGCAGGAAATTCTGAATATTGCAGGAATTTCAATAAAAATCATCTGACCTCTGGCTTTTTTTCTACCCCTTTTGGGGTAAATTGGCTTTGTTTTTTCAAAATGTTTTCTCCAAGACACGGATTCACACTGATTAACACTGTTTTTAAATCTGATTTCCTGATATTCTGAATCCTCCAGCCTGATACTATGATTCTCTGATCCCCGCCTTCTCCATTCTGTTTCCTGTATTCTGTGTACTGTGTTCTGTTTTTATACATTCTACGACCGGCAATCCAAAAAAGCGGGCATTATTTAAAAAAATCTCCATGAGACGGCGTTCTTTAATCGTATTGCTTACAATTCGTTCGTAAATATGTATTTCGAGTCGGTTTTCCGGCTTGAGTATGCAAAATACGGCTAAAACGTTAAATTTCAAAAAAATGATTGCTATTGAGGTGAAAGGTTATTACTATCTGGGTTTTGGTATTTTTCGTACTGCGTGCTGCGTACCGCGTGTAAGCGTATTGCTCAGAACGCCGAACGATGAACGATGAACGAAAAAAGGAGATAAATCAGTGAAAACTGAACTTTTAGACGCCGTTGAGAGTAAAAGTCTTAAGAGCAAGGTCCCCCACTTCGAGATAGGTGATATCGTAGAAGTATACTGCCGAATTCAAGAGGGCGACAAAGAACGAACGCAGATATTTTCAGGCACGGTAATAGCACGCAAAGGCCGGGGTATTAATACAACCTTCACCGTCCGGCGAATCGTCGGCAACGAAGGTGTCGAACGAATCTTCCCGCTGCATTCGCCCAACGTGCTCGATATCAAACCGGTCCGAAGCGGCAAGACCCGGCGGGCAAAGCTTTATTACCTGCGTGACCGGACCGGCAAGGCCGTCAAGCTCACCAAGCGGCACAGCGACCACACTATCTCAAAATAGCGAGATCGTTACGAAACAGTTGATACGAAAACTGCTGCCGAACAGACGAAGGCTGTTGGCGGATAAGGAATTGCTTGGCCGATGGGGTGAAAAACGCTGCGAGAAATTCCTCAAACGCAAAGGTCTCAAGACGCTCACTCGCAACTTCTCCTGCAAGACCGGCGAAATTGACCTGGTTATGGTCGATAGCGACGGGACGCTTGTCTTTGTCGAGGTCAAGACAAGGGCGACTGAGGACTTCAGCGCATCTGAGTCGGCCGTCACGAAAGCCAAACAAATTAGAATGCTCCGGACGGCACGCTATTTTCTTGCCACCAACAATATCGAGAACCGCCCTTTTCGCTTCGACGTAGTAACAATCGTGCTCGGCGAAAAAGGTCCCGGGCAGATAAGACATTACGAAAATGCTTTTGTGCCGTAGAGAATATGGAACTGATTGATACGCATTGTCATTTGACTTTCGAGCAGTTGGCCGGTGACATCGAGGCCGTCGTTGAACGAAGCAGGACAGCGGGCGTTACCGGCTGGATAACCGTCGGGACCGATCCGCAGCACAATCAAAAGGCCGTCGAGCTTACAAATAGACTTGAGAATCTGTACGCTACCGTCGGGATTCATCCGCATGATGCTAAAGATGTGACGGTTAAGGCTTTAACCGAGCTTAAAGAGCTTGCCAGCAGCGAAAAAGTCGTCGCGATAGGCGAGACTGGGCTGGACTTTCATTACGACTTCTCACCTCGTCCGGACCAGCGGCGTGCCTTCGAGGCGCAGTTGGAAATCGCACAGGATTTGAATCTACCCGTTGTAATTCATTGCCGGGAGGCGTTCGACGAAACGATTGATATTTTGGAGCATTTCATCAGCGTCAAAGGCCGGCTCAAGGGCGTGGTTTTTCATTGCTTTAGCGGCTCGGCCGAGCAGGCAAGAATCGTCCTCGACCACGGCTTTTATATCTCCTTTACCGGCGTGGTGACTTTCAAAAACGCTGTGAAGACCCGCGAGGCGGCCAAAATCGTGCCGACGGACAGATTGATGCTGGAGACGGATTGCCCATACATGTCGCCGGAGCCGATGCGAAAGCAGAAGATTAACGAGCCGGCCCTGATGGTCCACACTGCTCGCTTTTTAGCAGTGTTGAAAGAG